>JANYIT010000033.1 GCA_025358725.1 Chamaesiphon sp. GL140_3_metabinner_129_sub | reverse complement strand
CGCATTTTTATGCAGATTGCCAATAATCATGTCTACAGTGACACTATCATGGTCGGGGTGCCAGCAATCATAGTCGGTTGCCAATGCTAACGTCGCGTAGGCAATCTCTGCTTCTCTTGCCAATTTTGCTTCGGGCAAATTTGTCATGCCAATAATCGTTCCACCGAGCATTCGATACATATTTGATTCTGCTTTGGTGGAAAATGCTGGCCCTTCCATGCAGATATAGGTGCCGCTGCGATGTAGAGTGAGATCGGGGAAGTTGAGAGATTCGATCGAATCAGCCAATACACCTGCTAATTGATGGCAAATCGGGTCGCCAAAGGTAATATGTCCGACAATTCCTTCTCCAAAAAACGTGTTAATCCGGCTGTTAGTTCGATCGATAAATTGATCGGGTAAAACTAAATCTAGCGGTTTAACTTCTGCTTGCAAAGATCCAACTGCTGATGCCGAAATCAGATATTCAACCCCGATTTGTTTCATCGCATAGATGTTTGCGCGGTACGGCACTTCGGATGGAGTCAGGTGATGATTCCGCCCATGTCGTGCTAGAAATGCTACTTCTACACCTGCTAATTCACCGACGATGAGGTTATCAGATGGTTTTCCAAATGGTGTTTCTACACTTACTTCGCGCACATTGGCCAATGCTGACATCTGGTACAGTCCGCTACCGCCAATAATGCCAATTTTTACATCACTCATTAGATTAATTGATAGTTGATAATTGATAGATATGTAGGTTGGGTTGAAGAATGAAACCCAACACAACCAACAAAGTTTCTTTACCCCTTACTAATACACCAACACGCAAGGTAGGTTGGGTTTCATTCTTCAACCCAACCTACCTTGCTCATGGTTTAATCTCACTAATCTTAGTTTCGATATCGATTAATGTATCCAAAACAATCCTTTTGGCATAGAGCTTCCAGCCCCATTTCTGGATGAAAATTGCAGCAGCAGTACCACCGACTGCGGCAATATAATCTAGTGGTTGATTGAGCGATATCCCAAATAGTAACCCTAACCCAGCAATTCCCCAAAACGGCAGTGCCACAGTTTGGCGTTGGGTTTCGACTAGTTTAATAATTCCACCTGTGGGTAATTCTGATTCCAGAGCTGTCTTGACTTCTTTTTGTTGCTCTTTAGTGACAGACAAGCCAATTTTTCGGCGCAGCTTCTCGATTTTTCGAGCATCACTACTATATTCAGTTAGTTCGTCTTCGCCCATCAATACCAATCGTTCGTATTGTCCCACAGATTTATTAGCCCACATGCATATTCACCGCTAATTATAGCGGATTTCCCTGGCTCTCTTTTGAAGCTTGAGCTGGCGTAAAATCAGGTGCGAATATCTGGATGTCCGCTGATGAGTTATTGGCAGTATTGGGTGAGGGTACGAGTGCTATTGAGGGCGATTGGGGTAATTGGGTTTGGATCCAGTTGTCGAATAATTCATCTAGAAGTACTTGGGCTAGATGTTCGTCCAACTGTGGCGAGATAATTTGATTTAGCCGGATAAAGCCATAATGGTGTCCGAGCTGAAATAGTGGTGATAGTCCACCAGGAGTCAATTGGGATAGAACTTGAATGATTTCTGGAGCGACATTTTTGGTCAGAATTGGACCAATTAAGCCACCTTGTGGGGCGGTATCATCTTGAGAATACTCGATCGCAAGTTCGGCAAATGATTGTTCTCCAGATTGGATCCTAAAGAATAATTCTTGAGCTAGTAAGCCATCTTCTACCAGCAGGATCGAATAGGTGACTCGATGGAGTTGGGGCTGAACTAGTTGAAAATACTCACCGATACGATTGCCCCAGCCAGCTTGCTTAAATTTTTGGAGCTTGAGTGTGCGGGTGGTAATTGCCGCGATTTGCGTCGAATTCATGCCCTGAAAGGTAACAATTCCCGCTACCTGTGCGGATAGCTGCTCAAATTCAGGCGGAGTTGGTGCTAAGTCTAGCTGTAATTCAGCAGCAATTCGATCGATTAGTTCTTCGGTGGCGATTTCCTGCAACAATTGAGGTAATAATGGAGAACCTTGCAAGTGTGCTAGCACCTGCGAACAAGCAATTTGCACATCCCCAATCTGAAGTACTTTGTTCATGACCAAATAAGCGGCATCCCAACGAGCGGTAAGGTGATTATAGTCCGATCTGTGAATTAGAGCCAAAAAATAAAAACCCCTGAGTATGGCTGGTTAATCTGGTAGACACCAACGATACTGCAGGGATGATTAGTCTGGGGCTAGCTCCATTAAGCTGGAGTTGCTTCAAACTAACCAAAAGTTGAACACACAAACACTCTGTACTCATATCCTAACCCACGGTAAATCTAGTTAATAGCAAAAAAGGTATGGGAAAAGTCAGGTACAAGGTACGATCTTTACATAGCTAATCAGCCTAGAGTCAAACGATTCTCTACGGGAAAGGTTTCACAAACGATATGGATGTAAGTAGAGCTATCGCAGTCATTGAGAGCATTTTGGCTCCTAAATCTTTGAACCATGTTCAGATTGAGATCGTGCGCGGCGCGATCTGTGGACATAGCTACCAAGAGATTGTCGATGCTACCAAAGTTGATACTCTGGCATCACAACAGGCACGAGATCGTGAACTTGAGACTATTGACTCAAGCAAGTACAAAATTGGTTATGTCAAAACAACTGCGGCGCAGTTATGGCAGTCGCTCAGTCAACGATTGGATCGAAGAGTTACTAAAGATAGTTTGGCAGCGTTGCTGCTGTGGCATGTCAATCAGTCAGTAGCGATAACGACGATGGACAGTCAGAGCGAGAGTGGTGAAGATCTGCCCCAGCGAGACATCCCGCTCTCACACGTCAATCTCAGTCTAGATGGTGATTTCTATGGACGGACTGAAGAAATCACAACTTTGACTAATTGGTGTATTGTCGAACGCTGTCGGCTGATTCTATTAATTGGGATGGGTGGGATGGGTAAAACCACTTTAGCTGGAGAAATAGCAGCTCAACTGAGTGGTAAATTCGATCGAATCATCTGGAGATCCCTGGCTAATGCACCTCAAATCAGAGTCCTATGTCTCGATTTGCTGCAATCTCTATCCCCGCAAGGCATTGTAGATTTACCAGACACATTAGGTGGACAAATCGAATTGCTCATCGCCAGCCTGAGACAAAATCGCTGTCTACTGATCTTCGATAATATTGAGTCGATCTTAGCTGGACAAGTGCAGTGCGGTCAGTATTTAGCAGACTATGATGGTTACGATCGATTATTTAGAGCAATTGGCGGATTGCCACACCAAAGTTGTGCGATCCTCACCAGTAGAGAAAAACCCCATACAGTTGCTCGACTGGAGATCGTCAATCCCCAACTGGTAAAATCGCTAAATATCGATGGGATGACCCCTACAGCGGCACAGCAGCTAGTTCAAGCACATGGTTGTCCCGAACTACCACCGTGGATGTGGCAAGAGGTACACGCCCACTATAATGGCAATCCACTCGCTCTCAAAATTGCCACAATTGCCGCTGTCGAGATGACTGGCGGCGGTGAAAAAATGCTCGAACTTTATCCACTGATGAAGGCAGGAAAACTCAAATTTCAGAGTATTGACGATAGCCTCAGTCGCCAATTCGATCGATTATCCGAGATCGAACAACAGCTAGTATACTGGCTGGGGATCGAACGCGAACCAATCACGGGCAGAGAACTCCGCGCTAATTTAGTAATCCATCCCCACGCGCCTGGTGAAATTATTAATGCGCTCCAATCCCTCGCCCGTCGCTGTGTCACCGTCTGCACCAATGCCTCCAGAGACAGACTGCGCCAGCGCAAATGGTCGATTCAACCTGTGATGACAGCCTATGTGACGAGGAGACTGATCGATCGATTTGTCGCCGAACTCGCACCAGATTCATCAACAAATACCGATATTCCCGACATCCAAGATCGCTTTTTTCACCTCAATCATTACGCCATCATTCAACCAAAAACCACAGATGGCATCCGTCAAACCCAACGACAGTTGATTCTCCAGCCCACCATCGAGCGGTTGCGAAATACCTGGAGCGATCCTGCTGATTTGGATCGGTATCTCCAGCAGCTTTCCACCTACTGGCAAGGTTTAGATCCCCCCCCTACTGGCTATCTGGTAACGAATGTGTTTAATTTACTGACGGAGTTGGGAGCATAACGCCTAACGGATTAACTATGTTAAGATAAAACTGTTGTTAAGCCATGCACCGTCTTTGATTAACGTATCTGACATCGATACCCTAGCCCAGGAACTAGCTACGATTCAACAGACTGGCTCCAAGAAAATTGCGCTACTGGGTTCCCGCCACGTTCCAATTACTCACCAACATCTGATCGAGATGATGAGCTATGCGCTGGTACTATCTGGCAATCGGCTGATTACCTCTGGAGCTACTGGTACCAATTCTGCGGCGATTCGTGGAGCGATCAAAGCCAATCGCGATCTGCTGACAGTGATTTTACCCCAGAGTCTCGCTCGTCAACCCCGCGAGTCCCAAGATCAGTTGAAGAATGTCATGCATCTAGTAGAAAATCCTGGTAATGATGCACTCTCACTCGGTGAAGCTAGCGCACTCTGCAATCATGAAATCATCTCTCGCTGTCAGCAGTTGATCTGTTTTGCCTTCCATGACAGTAATACACTGATGCAAACTTGCCATGAGGCAGAAGAACAACGTAAAGTTGTGACTTTATTTTACTTCGACTAACTATTCCACCGATACCAGGTTTAGGTTAAACCTAAATTCCTGGCAGCAACCACCTGTTATATGAATTTCGCCAATCTTTCTACTTCCACAATTTTACTCGGCTCGATCGCGGTTGCGGCATTTCTAGTTTATTTTCCCTATGTGGTAGTTGCCATTACCCGCTTTCAAGTCGGGTTCGATATTTCGGCTCCCCGTGCCACATTTGATAAATTGCCAGATTATGGCAAACGCGCATCTTGGGCACATCAAAATTCGTGGGAAGCGTTTATCCTTTACAGTGCCGCCGCCTTGATGGCTTACACTACCCATCAAGACTCGCCCACAGTAGTTAATTGCGCGATCGGATTTACAGGTGCGCGGCTACTCTACTCAATCTTTTATATTATCAATTTTCCGATCGGTCGATCGTTAATGTTTGGCGTTGGTTCTGTTGCCATCTTTACGCTCATGTCCGCAAGTATCACCAGCACAATGAATTAGGCTTTAGGCTTTAGGCTGAAAGCGTCCATCGAATATCTCAACCCTAATACCTAACACCTAAAGCCTAACCCCTTTCCCAACTAAGCACATATCCTACTTAACTAAGCACATAAATATGGCTTCTACATTTTCATTTGATATTGTCAGCGATTTCGATCGACAGGAATTAGTCAATGCTCTGGATCAAACCAATCGAGAGGTGATTAGTCGTTACGATCTCAAGGATACTCAGACTACTATTGAACTAACTGAGGATAAAATCACGATCAATACTGCGAGTGACATGACTCTCGATGCAGTTCACGATATGCTCCAATCCAAAGCAATCAAGCGCAATCTCTCCCTGAAAATCTTTGACTACGGTACCACGGAAGCCGCCAGCGGAAATCGAGTGCGTCAAGAAATCACGCTCAAAAAAGGTATTAGTCAAGAAATTGCCAAACAAATTTCTAAACTAATTAGAGATGAATTTAAAAAAGTTCAACCCTCAATTCAAGGTGATGTCGTTCGGGTGACTGCTAAAGATAAAGATGAACTACAAGGAGTGATGCAAAGATTAAAGCAGGAAGATCTGCCAGTAGCCTTACAATTTACCAACTATCGGTAGTTAGTGGATCGTCCAAAATTAATCAGACTAAGCGGTAATTGTTTAAATAATCGAGACTAAACAGCCAAGAAGCGTTGAATTACATCTTGGCTCAATTCGCTTGTCGCACCCGAAGCCACAATTCCACCTTTTTGCATCGCATAATAACTGTCCGCTTGTCTGACAAAATGTAGATGTTGCTCCACTAACAGTACCGATACTCCTGTCGTCTCCACTACCCGGCGTACCGCTGCTTCAATATCTAGAATAATCGAAGGCTGAATTCCTTCAGTAGGCTCGTCCAAGACGAGCAGACGGGGATTGCCCATCAAAGCGCGAGCGATGGCTAATTGCTGCTGTTGTCCGCCACTCAAGTCACCACCCATCCGTGACAGCATGGTTTTTAAAACCGGAAACAGTTCAAAAATCTCGTGAGGGATCTTTGCTGAATTGTGACTTTTACCCCGCGCTTCCAATCCGAGTAAGAGATTTTCTTCGACTGTCAATCTAGGAATAATTTCTCGTCCTTGGGGGACATAACCGATGCCCATTCTGGCGCGTAAATCTGGAGATTTGTCATTAATTATTGCTCCATCAAGGACAATTTGACCTGTCCGAGGTTTGAGCAAGCCAATGATACTTTTCATTAGGGTAGTTTTACCCACCCCATTTCGTCCAATTAGGCAAACCATTTTACCTGCGGGAACATGTAAATCAACATTGCGCAAAATATGACTCTCGCCATAGTAAACGTTTAAATCAGAGATTTCTAGCATAATTTAATAGTTGCATTAACTTTAAACTTCTTGTGGTTGACCGAGATAGACTTCAATCACTCTAGGATCGTTTTGAACTTCGTCGATTGTCCCTTCACACAGAACCGTTCCTTCATGTAAAACTGTGACTTGTCTGGCAACTTGGCGGACGAATTCCATATCATGTTCGATCACTAAAATTGCATGGCTTTCGGCTAGAGTAATTAGAAGATTGCCGACATTTTCTGTCTCCTCATCTGTTAATCCAGCAACGGGTTCATCAACTAATAATAAATCTGGAGATTGAGCGACTAGCATCCCAATTTCCAATCGTTGTTTTTCACCATGAGAGAGTAAAGTTGCCTGACGATCGGCTTTTACAGCTAATCCGATCGTCTCTAATAGTACACCGATTCGATCGCGTTCTAGTTTCGAGATCTTTTTAAATAATGTGCCCCACACATCTTTAGTTTTATTTGCAGCGAGTTCCAAATTTTCTCGGGCGGTGAGATTGAGATAAACTCTAGGTGTTTGAAATTTACGGCCGATTCCCAGTCGAGAGATTTGCTCTTCGGAGTAGCGGCGGATATTTTTGCCTTTGAATAATACCTGTCCGGTTGTCGGTTTAGTTTTGCCAGTAATCAAATCGAGGAAGGTAGTTTTCCCTGCACCATTAGGCCCAATTACTACTCGTAGTTCTCCAGGTGCCATGCTGAAGTTGAGATTATTAATGGCTTTAAAACCGTCAAAATCTTTTGTCAAATTTTCAGTTACTAAGATGCTCTCTTTCACTCTGTACCTCTGGGTCTAAATCGATATCGGGATAAGTATTGATCGCTTGTTTTTGCCGCTGAAATAGTTTTTTCAAGCCGACAACACCGTCGGGTAATACTGTGACAACTAGCAGGAATAATGCACCTTGAAAGAATAGCCAAACCTCTGGAAATTGTTCACTGAGGAGACTTTTGGCAAAGTTAACTAATAAAGTACCTAAAACCGCTCCAACTAATGTTGCTCGTCCACCTGCGGCGACCCAGATTACCATTTCGATCGAGAAGCCAATGTCCATGAGTTGGGGGGAAACTCGTCCAGTTTGGATGGTGTAAAATGCACCACCAATTGCGGCTAGTGCAGCAGAAAGGGCAAAGACAATTACTTTAAATCCGGTCGGGTTATAACCAGAAAATCTCAACCGATTTTCATCATCGCGAATTGCAACTAATAGATTACCAAAGCTACCACTAGTCAGCCATCTACAGAGTGCGTAAGCAAGAACAAGGGCAACAATAGTGAGAATATAAAATGTGAATTGGTATGTACCAACATTAGCACCTAAAATAGTTTTAAAATCAGTTAAACCATTCGTGCCATTAAATAACTTTTGTTGTCCATTAAAGAAGTTAAAAAAGACAACAGTGGCAGCTTGAGTCAGAATCGAGAAATACACACCTTTAATTCGATTGCGGAAGACTAAATAACCTAGCAGTCCGCCAATGATTGTGGGGATGAGTAAGATCGATAATATGGTAAAACCGAAATTATGGAATGGTTGCCAAAACCACGGTAATTCTGTCACACCATATAGATTCATAAATTCTGGGAGTTGATTACTAGCATCTGCTGGAATCTGCAATTTCAGATACATCGCTAGTAAATAACCACCAAGCGCGAAAAACACGCCATGCCCCATACTCAGTAATCCAGTATAACCCCAGATGAGATCGATGCCTAATGCGGCGATCGATAGAGCTAAAAATCTTCCTAATAAACTCAGCCGAAAATCAGTTAATACCCACGGTACAATTAAAATTAAAATCAATGCGATCGCGACAACAATTCCAGCTTCTACTAGTAATCGATTGTTTCGAGTTTTTTTGGGTATGACAGTTATCATAATTGGTATATAAATTCATGATTTATAATTTGTTGATCATCATTTGTCGAGAGAGTGGGTTTTAAATGATGTTTTTATCACAGTTTTAATTGATGGTATAAACTTGCACCTACAGATAAAATAAAAATTATCTATAACTCAACGTTGCGCCCCTTCTGCGGAAAGATACCACCAGGACGAATTTGTAAAAAGGTAATAATCAGGGCAAATACCATTACTTTTGCCATGCTAGTAGTTGCAAAAAAGGTGAAGAAATCAGCAATAGGTTGGATCGGTGCAAAGATTGAGGCAATATTTCCCGAACCAATTAAATAACTAGCAGTACCAATACTGAGTGCTGCAATAATCGTCCCTGCTAATTTACCAACGCCGCCAACTACAACCACCATAAAAGTATCGACAACATAGTTTTGTCCAGTATTGGGGCCGACAGAACCGAGTAAACTAATGGCACACCCAGCTACGCCCGCTAATCCCGAACCAAGGGCAAATGTAAACGCATCAACTTGGGAAGTGGGAATACCCAGACAGGCACTCATATTCCGGTTTTGGGTGACGGCGCGAATCCGCAATCCCCAATTTGTTTTTTGTAAAAATAGGTAAATCCCGACTAAACAAATAATAGTAATTAACATGATAAATAGCCGACTGTATGGCAATTGAAAATCACCAATCGGCAATCCTCCCCGTAACCATCCAGGTGCGGTAACATCAACATTTTGGGCACCGAACCAAGGCTGAGTGACAGCGAGTTTAAATGTTTGACCGAGTAATATACTGACAGCAGCACTAATCCCGATCGAGAGTGGTAAGATAATGGCGATCGATCCAGTCCGAATTCGCTCAAAATCTGGACGACGTTTAATCAACCACATCCCGCCAAAGAATAGTAAAGAAAATAAAGCGATCGCGATCGACAGTCCCCAACTGATACTGCGGACAAATTGCTGTAAAATCAGACTGACACCCCAAGTCGCCAGCAGCGTTTCTAATGGTCTTCCATAGAGAAACCTAATTACTCCTCGCTCTAGCACCAATCCAGCGGCTGCGGCAACAATGAAAGCGGCAATTAGCGCAAAGAATATATAAAACTCAAATAGCGGCGCAGGGAGCATTTTAAAGACGTTCTGGACGACAAATGTCGTGTAGGCTCCCAACATCATTAATTCGCCATGTGCGAGATTAATCACACCCATTAAGCCAAACACAATGGCAAGTCCTAACGCAGAGATGAGCAGCACGGAGCCGATACTCATGCCGTTAAAGATAGCTTCTAATAGTCCTGATAACACGAGGTTAGGGGATAGAGGATAAGAAAATTAAGATTGGTATATTCTATGCATTAAATACAGCTATAACAGTTGCTAAATATACATAAAATAATGGATGTAGATATAGCAATCCTATTTGAGTTCCTATTAGTAGCGTTAACTCGTAGGGGCGGTGCTTCACTCGTATTGAGCGTAGCCGAAATATGCCCGCCCTGTAGGGATTAAGCTGCTCAGTTAGGATTGGTATCTAGAAATTAGCTGTAGGGTGAGCATTGCCCAGTATCTAGAATTTAAGCAATTTCAAGCAGCCTTTAAATGTGCCTGAAACTGCGGTTGCTAGATAAAAAATTTAGGTTTGGTGTATATTCCAAAACCTAAATAGTGAGTACTGCCTACCCTAAATTTTTTCAACTTTTAACTAAACTTTAGTCTTGTACTTACCACCTTTGGCTGGATCTGACCAATCGCAGGCATAACCTTTGGTTTCTGCTACATATTGATTCCACGGAATTGGTTTAATTGCTTCCTTCGATTCGGAAACGATTTTAAACATCCCGTCGGCGCCGATTTCACCAATGCGGACAAATTTGGAAAGGTGATGATTACTTTCGAGTGTAACTTTACCTTCTGGCGCGTCAAAAGTTAAACCACTAGCAGCTTTGCGAACAGCTTCAAGTTCAGTAGTCTTGGCTTTTTCGACGGCCATTTTCCACATATATACCATGATATAGGCGGCTTCCATCGGATCGTTGACTACTCGCTCGGCACCATACTTTTTCTTGAAGTTTTCAACGAAGGTTTTATTCGCTGGTGTATTAACGGTTTGGAAATAGTTCCAAGAAGCATAATGACCCTTAAGGTATTCTACTCCGATCGCTTTCACTTCTTCTTCGGCAACACTCACTGACATTACCGGATATTTATCAGCGTTTAATCCAGCACTTTTCATCTGTTTGAAGAAAGCAACATTACTATCCCCATTCAGAGTATTGAAAATAACTCCACCCTTGGGTAAAGCCTGTTTAATTTTGGCAATAATTGGCGTGACTTCATTATTACCTAGAGGTAAATAATCTTCACCAACTGTTTTCCCACCTTTCGCTTTCAATTGAGCTTTGATAATGGCATTAGCAGTGCGGGGAAATACATAGTCAGAACCAACCAGGAAAAATTCTTTACCTTTATTTTTTAACAACCAGTCAACAGCAGGCTCGATTTGTTGGTTGGGTGCCGCACCAGTATAGAAAATATTTTGTGAACACTCTTGTCCTTCATATTGGACGGGATACCATAACATATGTTTTTTCCCTTCAAATACAGGCAAGACAGCTTTCCTACTCGCAGATGTCCAGCAACCAAAGACTGTTTCTACTTTGTCTTGATCGATCAATTTCTTGGCTTTCTCAGCAAATTTATCCCAGTCAGAAGCACCATCTTCAACAATAGCTTCGATTTGCTTACCTAATACCCCACCCTTGGCATTAATTTCGGCGATCGCAAGTTGTTCAGCATCAACTACACTTTTTTCACTGATCGCCATCGTACCACTGAGAGAGTGTAAAATTCCGACTTTGATTGTATTGCCATTGGCCGCTACAGGTGCTGTACTTGGACTTGTAGATGCGCCTGGAGTTGCAGGGGGACTATCTGTTGCTGGCGGAACAGATCCTGGTTTCGTACATGCATTGAGAATCATTGTGCCTGCTAATCCAGCACCACTCAAAATAATGAATCTCCGTCGCCCAAATTGATTTGCCATAAGTCTTTAACTCCACTCTTCACACAGGATTGGTTGGCTGAGATATTAGTGCGAATATCTCAGCTTTTTTGTATCTTACAATACAAAACACCTGAATTTTACAAAGCTTTAGACTAATGGCTGAGTTGTTACGATATAGTTACAGACTGGTTTTGGATGAGATCGCTAATCTCGATGAGATTCGGGACAATTTGGTTTAGTAAAGTGGTTGAACATCATGCTGATCCTCAACTGATATTAGGTAGCAACTTGGGTGATTATTATGCCTCAAATGCTGCTAGATTGTGATGCTCTAGGGGCGAGACTACACCAACAATTCTTGCCAAAGCTGCTGACATCAAACCTGTGAAGAGAGGATGGGGCAAACTCGGACTAGATTGAAATTCAGGGTGAAATTGAGTGGCAATAAAAAATGGATGAGTGGGAAGTTCAATAATTTCGACTAGGCGAGTATCTGGAGATGTCCCACTCACTAGATAGCCGCTTTCAAGAAAGAGATTGCGGTAGGCATTATTAAACTCATAGCGATGGCGGTGACGTTCGTAGATCACTTGTTGCTGATAAAGTTTGTGCGCGAGCGTATTTTCCTCCAGGCGACAGGCATATAATCCCAGCCGCATTGTACCCCCGAGATCTACGACATCTTGCTGTTCGGGGAGGAGGTTGATGACTGGATTGGGTGTCTCAGCATCGAATTCCGAACTATTCGATCGATCTAGTTTAGCCACATTTCGCGCCCATTCGATCGTCGCGGCTTGCATTCCCAAGCACAATCCGAGGAAGGGGATTCGGTGTTCTCGTGCGTACTGAATGGCGGCAATTTTGCCCTCTACACCCCGAATGCCAAATCCACCTGGGACGACTATCCCCTGCACGTCTACGAGGTATTTCGCCGCACCGTGGCTCTCGATATCTTCGGAGTTAACCCAGATGATTTCTAATTTAGCACCTGTGGCGATCGAACCATGTTTGAGAGCTTCAACTACGGATAGATAAGCGTCGCCAAGTTGGGTATACTTACCGACTAGGGCGATTTTGACTTCCTGGGTGGATGTCTGCATTCGATCGACTAAATTCTGCCACTGGGTCAGATCTGGAGTACGCTGTTCTAATTGGAGTAATTCGATCGCTTGTGTCGCCAATCCTTCCCGTTCCATAATTAGCGGCACTTCATAAATACTGCCCGCATCCGGCGCATTAATTACACACTCTACCGGGACATCACAAAATTCCGATAGCTTTTCTTTAATCCCTTGGGGTAGCGGTTCGATACTCCGACAGACTAGAATATCTGGTTGAATCCCGATCGATCTTAATTCCTTTACCGAATGCTGCGTCGGTTTTGTCTTCATCTCTCCCGCCGTCGAGATCCACGGTACGAGGGCAACATGCATGTATACTACATTACGTCGTCCGACATCTTTCCGAAATTGACGAATAGCCTCCAGAAAGGGGAGCGATTCAATATCTCCTACAGTTCCACCGATTTCGATAATTACGACATCGGGATTAGTATTCTTGGCAACCCGCTCGATCCGTTCCTTAATCTCGTTGGTAATATGGGGAATTACCTGCACAGTACCGCCATTATAGTCCCCACGGCGTTCCTTATTAATTACCGCCTGATAAATCGCACCAGTCGTGACACTATTGAGCCGCGACATCGATGTATCCGTAAATCGCTCGTAATGTCCTAAATCTAAATCCGTTTCCGCCCCATCCTTGGTAACAAATACTTCCCCATGCTGATAGGGACTCATCGTACCAGGATCGACGTTGATATAAGGGTCGAGCTTCAAAATCGACACCGAATAATTGCGCGATTTGAGCAATCGCCCCAAACTCGCGGCGACAATCCCCTTACCAATACTCGAAACTACGCCGCCAGTGACGAATACAAACTTAGTCATGTTGCTTTTGGTTACTCTACTTACTCGATTACTGTCGTAGCGATTCGCGCTCGTCGGGTTTCCCGACGGAAAAAGCGAATCAAGAAAGACGGCAAGCCGTTCGACTAGATCATTGTAGACTAATCACCGCCAATTGCTTCGTGCTACGTATCCACAATATAAACGATAGACATTCTTGACAGACTCACCGCTCCTTGAGGATGGGATAGATCCTGAGGATCTATCCCATTTTTACAAGCAATAGAGGCTGGTTAACCTAATTCTCCACTAGCACCAGTTCCCATTCCAACAGCTTGAACCTTGTCTAGTCCAAACGAGTTTTGGGGTTCTTTGAGGAAGAAAGCACAGAAGAAAGCACAGATGAGCGCACCGATACCCATCGCAGCAAATAATGTGGGTGCATCAGTAAGGCTGAAAATTGTCAAATAGACTACACCGCCAAAGTTGCCGTAAGCACCGACATTACCCGCAACTTGTCCGGTAATTTCCTTTTTAATTAATGGCACGATTGCATAGGTACCACCGCAGCCTGCTTGAGCGAATAGTGCTGAGAACATCGTCACGCCGACAGCCACAGGTAATGCCCAGGTTTTGTCAATTTGATGTGCGAGTAAATAACCAATCCCGATTAATGCCGTCACCACCGTCATCGTCCATTTTCGACTCCCAAATTTATCAGAAATAAAACCACCACTAGGGCGCGAAAATAGATTCAAGAAGGGATAAGTAGCCGCAATCATTGCAGCGGCAGCATGTTCGAGTCCGAATGTTTTTTCAAAGAAGACAGGTAACATTGAGACAGCCGCAAGTTCGGAACCAAAATTCGTGATATAGGTGAATTGTAAGAGCGCGACTTGACTGAATTCATACCGCTCAGATGGCGCAAATTGTTTTCTACCCAATACGACATCACGATTTACTAACCAAGCTTGATAACTTTGGTAGGCATATAAAGCAGCTAATAAAAACCAGACGAAATACATTTGCCCAGGATTGAGGAAGTGAAGTTTCTTCTGAGCCAATCTCCATGCTAATAAACCGAGGGCAAAAATCAGCCCGAAGTTCATAATTAACAATCCATAGAAATCTCTAGCACTGGTAACTTCCATCGCGCCATATTTTTTCGGACGCTTATATTCTTTCCCTGGTGGCGTATCGGTGACGCTATTAAAATAAATTACCCCATAGATAGCTGCAATCACGCCAGTCAGTAAGATTGTAAATCTCCAATTGGCAGTACCGCCAGTCATAAAAGCAGTTCCCATCGCAATCAAAGGGAGTGCAAACTCAGCACCAAAAGCTCCGAAGTTGCCCCAGCCACCATAGATACCTTGAGCACTACCGATATCTTTAGGAGGGAACCATTCAGATACCATCCTAATTCCTAAGACAAAGCCAGAACCGACGATGCCCATCAGCAGACGAGCAATCACCATTTGATTGAAGTCTTGGGCTACAGCCGTAGCGATACAGGGAACGATCGCAAACATCAGTAAGATAGAATAGGTGATGCGCGGCCCATACTTATCGAGTAAAGCACCAATAATAATCCGTGCCGGAATCGTAATTGCTAAGTTGCAAATTAATAGCGTTTTGATCTGCGCTTCTTCTAAATGTAATTCTTTGCCAATGATCGAAGCAAAGGGTGCAAAGTTGAACCAGCAAACAAAGGTGAGAAAGAAAGCAAACCAAGTCAGGTGCAAGGTTCGATACGGATTTTTGAACGAAAGTAATCCCTTGAGCATCAGGCTGTAGCCCCAACAATACGACAGCTAAATCGATTAGACAGTTGTGTGAACTGGTAATTGATTTCAGTACGTTCAAGTTACGGGAATGCTAGATGTGAATTGGTAGTTTTTGTTACAGTTTGCAAAATTTCCCCCGATTAGTGCATTTTACAAATCCGTATTTTGCATATCATTCATCTTTACCCTGTATTTCTAGGAATAGCTATCCTCTTCGATCGAGTGTAGCTTTAGCCTTTGTTTTCGGTGGTTGATTTGCGGACGAACATAGTTCGGCTAATTCACAATCGAGACAATTAGGTTTTCTGGCATTACAAATAGCTCTACCATGATAGATAGTCATAATCGAAAAGTTTTCCCAATCAATCTTAGGGATTAGCTTCATCAAATCTTGTTCGATTTTAATCGGATCGTGATGGGTAGTTAAACCAATTAAATTAGTTAAGCGTTTGACATGAGTATCGACAGTCACACCTTGAATATTGCCAAATGCATGAGCGGAAACCACATTAGCCGTTTTTCTAGCTACGCCTGGTAATGTCAATAACTGTTCCATTAGTTGGGGCACTTCCCCATCAAATTCCTCAACAATCTTGCGACAGGCACCTTGAATATTTTTAGCTTTATTATGATAAAACCCAGTCGATCGAACTAATTCTTCGATATCCAAAATATCTGCATAAGCCATCGATCGAGCATCGGGAAATCTGGCAAATAATGCCGGAGTAACTTTATTCACTCGCTCGTCGGTACACTGGGCAGAAAGAATAGTAGCAACTAATAATTGGACTGGAGTTGTATAATCTAGACTACAAGTGGCATCGGGATAGAGTCGTTTCAATCTGAGCAATACTTCCAATGCTCGTTTCTTTTTGGATGTCCACTGGCGATCGATAGTCATTTCTTTGCTCTTATTCTAAATAGTAATTGATACTGACTTATATATCGATCGAGTCTTTGCTAATTTGTGACCATTCTCGATCGGATAATGGCTGAGTCTCAAATTTTACCTGAAAATGTTTTTGAGCTGCATTGGTAAGAGCATCAATAATCTGAGTATTAGTCAACTGAAAGATAGAACGAGATGGTTTTGGAATAGTCTCGCCAAATACCTGTTTAAATAACTCTAAATCTGGATTCAGTCGCATCGAACCATGTTGGAGAATTGCCCCGGATTTAATCAGTTGAGCACTACCAATTAATTTATATCCATCTACACAAACTAGATCTGCACTAGTAGCTGTGCCAAAACAATTGGGATTGTGAATATAACCTGTCCCTGCTGTACCATATCCTAATTCGACACCGATCGATCTCCACCCATCGATCAGAAATTGACAAATTTGTTGATATACTTCCACTCTTTTACCCACAAATCCCGAACCGATGAAAGCATAAGTCAAATCCCCTTGATGCAATACGCCCCGTCCACCCGTCGGACGTTTGACGATATCTACGGTTGAATCTTGCCAAACTAAAGATTGCCAATGTTCCGGATAGTGGCGTTGGTGATATCCTAGAGAGATAGTCGGTTTCGACCAAGTGTAAAAGCGTAATGTTGGTGGAATTTGGCCTAAAACATGTTGTTGTAATAACCACCGATCGATCGACATTTGAATCTGTCCACTAGCTTCAATCGGTGGAATTAATCGCCAAATTACATCTGAATCAGTCAATCGATCGATCTCCAAATTAATATGGGATTGAGATATAGTTGTTTTCGGCTGGTGAGGTAGAGCGGGTTTGAATTAGATTTCTAGTGTAATCGGTATTAGTTGCATAAACCCGCCTCTACGGGCTGACAGTGCATTTCCTATCCCCTATCCCCTATTCCCTATCCGTGCGTTTACCATTACCTCAATTTAGCGTTGGTGCCAAAAACCCTCAGCATATTGCCGAGGTAATTGAGACATCTACTTGTGAATTTCTGGCTCAATGTCTGGAACCAGAAGATCTCAAACTAGCGGTGATGCCTACTTTTGGCAGTATAGTTAAAGCCGCCGACGAAGAATCTGGCAATCAAATCTTCGCCGTGGTTTATCATGCTACCACTGCGCCGATCGATTCCGTCCATCGCGCCCGTGCTTTGGGAATGTCCCTCGATGAATTGCGAGAGGAGCAACCCCAAATCTTTGCCATGCTCAAAACCGAGTTTAAAGCCGCCATCATCGGCTTTGAGGACGATAAAGGGCAAATGTATCAATACTTGCCACCACGCCCGCCCCAAATCCATCAGGGAGTATATCAATGCGACTCAGCGGAAATTATTAGATTCAGTGAACAGTTGGAATTTCTGCGGACACTTTTACAGGTACAAGGTGCGCCTGTAGAAGCTCTAACGGCTGCCACTATCCGCGAAATTCATCAACTCAGATCACGAGATCGATCGTGGCTAGTCACCGCAGGACGTACTGTCAGCCTGATTCTCAAGGATGATTATGACAGGTTGCGCTATGTATTGTCTCAAATTCGGTAAATTTCAGTTGAAAGTTGAAAGTTGAAAGCTTGCACTGAGCGTAGCCGAAGTGTTGAAAGTTAAATTCCAATAAGCCAGAACTCAATCAACTCCCAGCTCCCAACTCCCAACTCCCATCTCCCATCTCCCATCTCCCATCTCCCAACTCCCAACTCCCAACTCCCAACTCCCAACTCCCAACTCCCAACTCCCAACTCCCAACTCCCATCTCCATGCGAACCGAACAATCTAACAACCTTGATATCGCTCCCTTTATCGATCATTCCTTGCTCGGTACTGCTACTCCTGCGATGGTAGAACAGTGGTGTGAACAAGCGGACAGATATGGATTTGCGGCTGTGTGCGTTAATCCCTGCTATGTGCGCCAAGTTACCGCTCTAGTGCACCAAAAACGTCCCCAGATTTGTACGGTAATTGGTTTCCCGACAGGTGCCACAACGACGGCTAGCAAGCTGTATGAGGCTCAGGAGGCAATGGAAAATGGTGCCCAAGAGTTGGATGTTGTGATCAATATCGGCTGGTTAAAGGCAGGCAAAATCGATGATGTGCATCAAGAAATTGCCGAGATCTGCGAATCAACAGGTTTAATGGTAAAAGCGATTTTGGAAATGTCCTTGTTGACACAACCAGAGCAAATAATTGCTGCTCAAATCTGTATGGAAGCGGGTGCAAGGATGCTAAAAACTGGTACAGGTTGGTGTGGAGCTGCGACGGTGGCAGATGTCCGGCTACTCAAAGAACTCACTAAAGATCAAATTGGGATTAAAGCTGCTGGCGGTATTCGCACACACGATCAGGCTGTAGAATTAATTCTTGCTGGCGCAACTAGGCTCGGTACGTCTTGGGGCGTAGAGTTATTAAAACAACGAGAAACTGATAGTTCGGCTGCTGTTGATTCAGTTAGCGATCGCTAGATAACTGCACTTTGAATATACTATCAGCAGACTTCTGAGCAATTGTTGCATCCCAATTGATACTTGTCAAAAATTGCTCGCCAATCGCTGTTTCGACAACATCAACTCCCCATTCTCCAGGTTGAAGGGCATCTGGATCTGGACTCGTTGGGGGTGTAGTTTTTATGCCACCTAGAATTAGAATATCGGCTCGATTTTCAGTGGCTTGAAGGCGATGCTGGGCGAGAATGTGGGCACATTCAGATCCAACTTCCGTAGGGGATAGATCGCTAGCAAATAAAATCTCTACAATCCAGTGAGGATGGTTGATCAGCCGACATTGAATCTGTTGATTACTCGCAAGTCCAGTGCTAAAAATCCCAGCAAATTCTTCCCGACTCAGAGCTGATAAACTGCCATCCGTAATATCAAAGTTATGAGACAACAACATCCGTCCTTGAGCGATATTAGCCACTTTGCCTCACTTTCGATCTAAAATAACTGGAATTCCCCCGCGGTCAACAGCTAGATTAGCATTGTTCGATCGCCGATGCACCGATCGGGTTAATAAGCAGGTAGAATATCCGTGAATAATGAACAAAGTAAATCCACGATCGATCGTCACCGTCAGGATCACCAGCAAATTTTCGCAGCATTGACATCAGGGATCTCTGGTAGTCATGCGGACTTGTATCAAGTCAATTTGAGTGGTAGAGATTTGCGCCAAGTTGATTTGCAGCACTCTACGCTGATTAGAGCCAATCTCAGTCAGGCGGATTTTAGTCAGGCGAATCTCAGTCAGGCAGATTTACGCGGTGCTAGTCTCAGTCAAGCTAAATTGAGCGCGGCTAACTTATCGGGAGCCTGTTTGTATCGAGTAGATTTGAGTGGAGCAGATTTGAGTAATGCGGATCTAACCGATGCAAAACTGCGGGGAGTGAGATACGATCGACACACCATTTTCCCGGACAATTTTAACTATAAATCTTCTGGCGCGATCGGCCCAGGCGCAAATCTCAATGGTGCCCAACTGAATACAGCCAATTTGCGGTATATCGATTTGCAGGGTGCTAGCTTACTAGGTGCTTATTTAGGCGGAGCCGATCTCACAGGGGCTAATCTTCAAGGTGTTCGCCTGAGTCAAGCTGACTTGCGACGGGCATTTTTAACAGGGGTTTGTTTGCGAAATGCTGGTTTGAATGGAGCAAATTTAGCCGGAGTTGACTTACGCGCAGCAGATTTGACAGATGTTGAATTCGATCGATTGGAAAGTATTGCTGGAGCAGATTTCAGTCATGTTCGCGGACTAACTGACGAAATGCGATCGCGTTTACTCAATTATCCTACCCAGGAACTAGAAACTTACAATTCTTTTACAAGAAATACAACTGGAGCAAGTCTACTTGTTAGTGGAAAGTTGAAAGTTGAAAGTTGAAAGTGACTCCCAACTCCCAACTCCCATCTCCCATCTCCCAACTAATTCAGGAAAATTCATGCTATTTGTGCCGCCGATGACGATGATGGACTTTTTCACCAAAAGTGAAGGGGTTTGGTTTACCCAGCGTAATGTTCATCACTTTGATTCTTCAGGGGATGAATCGGGGGAATCAAATCTATATATCTCTGTCGTCGCACAGACAGATTCGCGAGTAGAAACCGTCTGTACCCAACAGGGCATCGATCCGACAACAGCTACAGGTGGAGCTAGTTTCATGTGGCAAGCTAACGAGGATCGCGGGGCACCCAATCCAGAGCAAGCTGCTGTGTTGATTGATGTTCCTGATGATCAGTCACGTCGATCGGGTAGACTGATTCGCAATCAGGGTTATGTCGAAAAGATTCCGGTAGTGAGTCGTTATTGGTTTGGGCAAGATGGTATCTTAACGATCGATACTGATTATGACAACAATCAGGGGCAGGAACGCTGCTGGTTTATCACTGATGATTTTCGTGTCCGTGTGAGTACAGTGCGGATGCTGAATGGCGTTTATTTGATGACTTACTGCTCAGAGCGACGGTGTGTGACGGAGGCAGATTTGGAGAAGTTGAAAGTTGAAAGTTAAAAGTGTTAAATCCCCGACTTCTTAAAGAAGTCGGGGATTTGATGATTCTTGATTCGACTGGTAATCTTGTAATTTACCGAATAGTAAGAGTTTAAAGCCCCTGCCTTTAGGCAGATTGTTTTTAGGACGGAGTCTGCTTGGTGCATTTTCATGGACGGGAAACCCGTCCAAAAATGCATCCGCTAAATCTCCGTCCTAAAAACCTCTCTTTCAACTTTCAACTTTCAACTTTCAACTTTCAACTTTTTACCACTCATCTACATCAGATTTTTTGGCAAGTTGGGAAATTGCCAGCTTCAGTACTGTTTGAACCGAAACCTCAGGCTCTTGCACCAATGCTGCTGCCAGATTGACAGTTACCTGCTTGTCACCCAGTTTCATCAACGCCAACGCCGCCGATTTCCGACTTTCCCAATCCGGATGATTGAGTAATTCTAATAGTTGGGCTTGGGCTGGGCGATAGGCAAGATTGCCTAAAGCAGCAGCAGCTTCACACCTTACCATTGCTTCCGGATCTGTCAGAGCTTTAATTAACAGGTTGAATGCGACATCTTCATCAGGGTTCTCCTGAGCAATTTTACTAATCGCGCCCACTACCGCAGCCCGAATTGCAGGTGAATCAGAGTCAATTTCTCGATAGAGCGATGACTTCGCCTCTGAGCCAATAAACGACAAAGCCCAAGCTGCATGTCCCTTGGTACTTTCAGGATGCTCTGACGAACCCAGTATTTCCAGTAAAACTGGTACCGAAGCGTTTCCCATCCGAGCTAGTGCCCCCACTGCAGAACCCTGCACAACCGTGTCTTCATCATTCAGCAACGCAGCTACCAACGTAGGTACAGCGCGAGGATCGGCAATGATTGTCAAGGTTTTACCCGCAGCTCGTCGCACCACAACATTCTGATGATTTGCCAGCGCAGCCATCAAAAACGGGGTTGCTGGTTCGCCAATTTCTCCCAAAGTTGTCGCTACCCGCAGTCGGATCAACCCACGCGGATCGCCGAGTCGTTCGACTAAATCTTTTAGCAGTTCTTCATCATGGGGATCGAAAATTTCTAAATCTACCTGCTCGCTGACTTTTTCAAGTAATGCGTCTGTCTCTGCTTGAAACTGGAGATTCGCATCGTTCCCAGATTTAATGGGGGAGTTGAGTTCGTTACTCATGATTAATTTTCAAAAGATTGAATTAGCAAGAATTAGTTACCAGTGTTCAGATCGGCTTGCTGTTGGCGGAGCGCAGCCAGCTTGCTGTCAATATCGGCTAATTCTGGGGCTAATTTAGCCATTACTTGAGCTTTGATCAACTTGGCTTTTTGGGCAGCTTCCAGGGTTTCGGAGAGCAAGCGTTCGCGATAGTTCTCGAATTCGACGATCGTCTCAGCGAGTTCCTGAGCGTAATTTTCTGATTCTTCGGACATCTGTAGAAATTTCCTAAAGTTTTATCGTATTTTCCAATTCTCGCAGATTCCGCGCAAAATTCACGGATCGCACTAGTACTAAAGTATTAATAAATGTGCAAATCTCAGGTTATCCAAGGGTTAGGAGGACAATTATACAGGTGCATTCGTGCAAGATTTGTGTAAAGCCTGTCAGATAATATTAAGAAACATTGCCTTGTTTCTCATAACTGAGACTCGATCGCCTCCGATCTTTTATGTTGTATCTTGTCTTGGTTCAAAACCCAGACATTCGCTTTTACAAATAGTAAATATAAAATAAGGAGAGCAACATGCTTGACGCTTTTTCTAAAGCTGTGGTTTCAGCAGATGCAAGCACTTCTACAGTGTCCGATCTCAGTGCCCTCAAAGCGTTCGTTGCTAGTGGCAACAGACGTTTAGATGCAGTTAATGCAATTGCTAGCAACGCTAGTTGTATGGTTTCCGACGCAGTTGCTGGGATGATTTGCGAGAACCAAGGCTTGATTCAAGCCGGTGGTAACTGCTACCCTAACCGTCGCATGGCTGCTTGTTTGCGTGACGCTGAAATCGTTCTTCGTTATGTTACCTACGCTCTATTAGCTGGTGATGCTTCCGTTCTTGACGATCGTTGCTTAAACGGTTTGAAAGAAACTTATGCAGCTCTGGGTGTACCTACAACTTCCACAGTTCGTGCAGTTCAAATCATGAAAGCACAAGCTGCTGCTCACATTCAAGACAATCCTAGCGAAGCTCTCGCTGGTGCTAAACTACGTAAAATGGGTAGCATTGTAGTAGAGGATCGTTGCGCTACTCTGGTTGCTGAAGCTTCCAGCTACTTCGATCGTGTGATTTCTGCTCTTAGCTAATCAATCACCGCTTGCCTAGCAAGCAGATCGAACAACAATCAATACTCTATCTATAATATTGGGAGATTCAAAAAAATGAAATCAGTCGTTACTACCGTAGTTGCCTCTGCTGATGCAGCAGGTCGTTTTCCTAGCACCTCCGATCTAGAATCCGTACAAGGTTCTATCCAACGCGCTTCTGCTCGTTTAGAAGCTGCTGAAAAACTATCCGCTAACCTCGACAACGTTGCTAAAGAAGCTTACGATGCTTGCATCAAAAAGTATCCTTACCTCAACAACGCTGGTGAAGCTAACTCCAACGACACTTTCAAAGCTAAGTGCCACCGCGACATCAAACACTACCTTCGTCTGATTCAATACTGCCTAGTTGTTGGTGGTACTGGTCCTCTTGACGAATGGGGTATTGCTGGTCAACGTGAAGTTTACCGTGCTTTAAGCCTACCTACTGCTCCTTACGTTGAAGCTTTAAGCTTTGCTCGTAATCGCGGTTGTACTCCTCGCGACATGTCTGCTCAAGCATTGGTAGAATACAATGCTCTACTTGACTACGCAATCAACTCTCTTTCCTAGTCTGGAAAGGGATTGTCAATCTCAGCTAATTTAGGTGAGATGTCGTCCTGACAAGCCTGGGGATTCTTGGCTCTTTGCTTTACCTGCTAAGGTTAAGTAATTGCCCAGAATCTCTGGGTTTGTTTCGATTTAGGTAAACAATGGATAACCGCTTTTTTAGCTTATTTAATCTGACAGAAGATCGGGCGATCGAAATTTTGGATACGCCACCCGATCTTGTCGCCGAGAGTGATTCTCGCTATATTGCCGCGTCTCATTTAATTAATTTTCAGACAGATCGATCGATCTCCGCCCTGATCCGGGCTGTCGCCGAAACCGATCCACGCCTGGATAATAAGATCGTGCGGCGCAAGTCGGTAGAAATTTTGGGGCGATTAAAAGCAGCCCAAGCCCTCCCCGCAATTCGGTTCTGTCTGCAAGATGAAGACTGCTACACGGTGGAAAATGCCGTGTGGTCAATTGGCGAAATTGGCACCCAAGATCCAGAAATTTTGGCAGAGATAGCTCAGCTACTCGAACAGCCTGGGCAAAGTTATCGGGTGATGATTCACACCCTAACTAAGTTAAATTATCAGCCTGCCGTTGCACAAATTAGTAAATTTGTCAATAATATCGATCCGCCGATCGCTAGTGCTGCCATTGCTGGAGTTTGCCGTTTGACTGGGGACTATACCCAGATGGAACGAGTAGTCGCAATGCTGCAAAATCAGAATGTCTTAGGGCGACGGTTATCGATTCAAGATTTGATTGATGCGCGATATTATCAGGCGATTCCCGATATTGCCTGTTGTCCAGTATCCCTAGTATTTCGGCTGCGTGGAATTCGGATGCTAGCTGAAGCGGGAATTGGTGATGGCTCGATCGATTTTGCCACAGTGCAACCCTATTTAGAACAATCATTACGCGATCGACCCCAAGATTTAAAGCTGGTACATCGTTACGATCAATTGCCCGAACTGTCAGCCCTAATTCGGGACTTATACGAAACCGACTTTGGTAAGTGTTATTTAGCAACCCAAACGATTGTTGATAGTTACCCAGATACCGCTCCGGCTGCGCTATTTGCCGACTATGCCGAAGAAGCAAATAATGATTATGGTGCCCATTTTCATGTGATGAAAATTATGGGTTGGTTAAAACACGCCCCAGCTTACGATCTATTGATTGAAGCTTTACACAATACTCAGCCACAATTTCAGAAATCTCGCGCCGCTGCCGCGATTGCACTAGGCGAAATTGGCGACTCACGCGCAATTCCTGAATTACACAAGAGTCTCGACACTAAAATCTGGGATCTGAAATATGCAGCATTGATGGCATTAGAACAATTTGGCGATCTTAGTGGGTATGAAATTCTCAAGGATGATACCGATTGGTTAGTACGAGCGAAAGCCAATTCTCAACTCTGATCGTGATTTACAGGATTCAAGGATTGGCAGGATTAAGTTATCGGCACGAACCATCCGATGGTAGATAAACGAAAAATTGTAGGTTGGGTTGAGCAGGGCGAAACCCAACAACAATACACATAAACCCTAAAATGTTGGGTTGAAGAATAAAACCCAACCTGCAAAACTGTCAATTGTCAACTTTCAACTAAATCATGTCTACAGAAGAACGCTTACAACAACTAAAACACCCAAACCCTCACATGCGCGAACGGGCAATGTGGGAACTAGTAGATCATCCCGATGAGTCAACAATTCCTCGCCTGATGAGCATTCTTGATGATGAGGATACTACCTATCGGCGGGCAGCGGTCAAAACATTGGGAGCGATCGGACATGATACAGTACCATTGCTAGTAGAATCATTACTCAATAGTGAAAATGTCACTGTACGCGGGAGTTGTGCCAAAGCACTGGCACAAGTGGCACTTAATTATCCTGAAGATCCATTCCCAGCAATCGGCATTGAGGGTTTAAAGACTGCGCTCCAAGATCCGAACCCTGTCGTAAATATCGCCGCTGTGATGGCAATGGGCGTGATTGGTACCCCCATTGTGGATATTTTGATTGAGGCATTGCAAACCACTGATAACCCCGCACTGGCAATGTCGATCGTCAATGCGCTTAGTGCTATCGGCGATCCACGCAGTTTGGATGCGATTAATACTCTATTGGCGGATGAATCTACCGATTCCTATGTGCGGGAAGCCGCGACTAGTGCCTTGTCTCGACTAGAGATGACGACAAAATTTAAGAGCGATGGGCATTAAAAAGTTGAAAGTTGAAAGTTGAAAGTTGAAAGCGAGGTTTTTAGGATGGGGATTTAAACCCCACCCTAAAGGCGGGGGATTTAGACACCTAATTTTTGTTAAATTAGAGATTATAGTTGAGCGAGTTGCTAAGATGGAGGACTGAATCTCAACTTGAAGGCAGGATTTTTAAGTGATGAAAGACGCTCCGCCTGAATGGTTACAGGGGATTAATCAGTTTAACGATCGAGAGTATTATGCTTGTCATGATACTCTCGAAGCGTTGTGGATGGATTCGATCAATCCAGACAAGAAATTTTATCAAGGTGTATTGCAAATTGCTGTCGCTTGCTATCATCTCCATAACTGTAACTGGCGAGGTGCTGTTACTTTGCTGGGCGAAGGGGTGGGTAGGTTGCCTTATTATCAACCAGTCTATGCTGGTATTGATGTGGCTAAATTGATTCGAGATAGTAGTGAGTTATTACAGATTTTACAATCGATCGGCATCGATGGCATCGGGGATTTTGTCGATCGATTAGCTCAAGATTCTACACTTTTACCAATAGTTAAATTGGTGTGCAGCGATGATCTCAACACGAGGACTTCTGATAATTTATGATGAAGAATCATCTCTAATTATCAACATTGATTTCAAAATCTCATAATTGCGGTTGAAACGATCGAGCTGAGTGATAAGCTGCGGGGAATTATTTAAATAAATCTCAATATCATTATCACCACTCAATCTTCAAAAACAATGTATAAAAATCGTTCTGGACGCTCTTTATTTGACGTTGCTATGCCTGCGGCGATTGGGGCTGGAGTAGTGACATCTTTTGCGATTGCACAGGGACAACATCCAGCAATTGCGATCGCAATTACAGCTATTGCTACAGCGTTTGCGATGATTTGTTATCACTTCGATCTCGTCTAAATTAGATTTTTAGTTGTTGTAACTAGATTCCTAGCCCGATCGCGAATGCTCTGCCAATCTGCTTGTAAAATTTCAGATTGGGGAAATAAAGATCCGGCTAATCCCACAGCCACTGCACCAGCAGCCAAAAAATCGGCAGTATTTGTCACCGTTACTCCACCAGTCGGAATCAAGGGAATATGACCGATTGGCCCTTGCAGTACCTGTAAATAATCAACACCACCGACAGACTGAATGGGGAAGACTTTCACTGCCGTCGAGCCAGCTTGCCATGCGGTAATAATTTCTGTTGGAGTTAATGCACCAGAAATAATTGGAATTTCAGCAGTAGTTGCCGCTTGAATTAAAGTCAGATCAACATGCGGTGTAAAAATATATTCGGCACCACAAGCGATCGCATTGTGGACATCGGCTAAACTTAATACTGTCCCCGTACCGATCGAACAATCCGGTAATTCTGTTCTGAGTAATTCAATTAATTCCCACGGTTGATCGCTATTTGCCGTAATCTCAATTAATTTAATCCCCCCAGCTGCCGCCGCCTGCGCCATCTTTTTGCCGATGTGAAGATCTGTCGATCGAATCACCGCAATTATCCGTTGCTGTTTGACAAATTTTAACCAATCGTCCCCGTACCTCTGCATCATCAATTATCAAGCTATCTCACAGGGAATTTATGGTGGGGTTGGTCGGGTTTGTTTTAAGGTTGTAGCACCAATTTAAAGAATTAACACGACAGATGTTTACCCCACCCAACCTCCCCTTGGAAAGGGGAGGAGCCAATCTGTCATTTACCCCATTCCACCCCTACAGATCTTAACTTCCAACTGACTTCACATCAGCACTATAATCTTGTACCGCTTGAGTAATAATTGCACGTAAATCGACATAAGCCTTTGCAAAAGGTGGTTGGCGCAGGGTCAATCCCAATAAGTCTGCTGTCACTAATACCTGCCCATCACAGTCTACCCCAGCACCGATCCCGATGGTCGGAATCGAGAGTTTTTCGGAGATTGATTTGGCTAAATCAGCGGGGATATGCTCCAAGACGATCGAAAACACCCCAGCTCTCTCTAATTCTACTGCTGCGAGAATCAGACGTTCTCGATCGATTTCTGTTTGTCCTTGTTGACGATAGCCTAATTGATGCACTGATTGAGGAGTCAAGCCGATGTGTCCCATCACGGGGATACCTGCTTCAACCAGCCGAGTTATCGTCTCGATCATCCTCGGATAACCACCTTCGAGCTTAACCGCTTGTGCGCCTGTTTCCTTGAGGATCCGTCCGGCTGACTCGATCGCGACCTCTGGACTAGTTTGATAGCTCAGGAACGGCAAATCCACCACGATTAGCGCATTTTTAACTCCGCGTTTTACAGCTTTGGCGTGGTGAATAATTTCGTCTAGAGTTAGAGGGAGAGTGTTTTCATATCCCAACGTCACCATTGCCAGGGAATCGCCGACAAGAATTAGATCTACACCCGCTGCATCTAATATTTGCGCGATCGCAAAATCCCACGCTGTCAGCGCGACAATCTGTTTTCCATTGGCTTTGAATTGCAACAACTGACGAACTGTTGGCATAGATGGAGGGGGGAGATGGGAGATGGGAGATGGGAGACGCTTGCGTCTTAGTTCGGAACTCTAAGATTTGACTGAGAGCTTTGGTAGTTATACACTCTAGTTTATGAAGCTCCATGAACTGAGCCTAGACTAGAATAGCACCCCTATATTTATTTTATTATGAGCGATCTACCAGTTGAGTCATCCGAGGATAAGAGTGCGAAAACACGACAGATGTTGGGGATGAAGGGTGCTTCGACGGAGGCGGCTTCGATTTGGAAGATTCGGTTGCAGTTGATGAAGCCAATTACTTGGATTCCGTTGATGTGGGGGGTTGTCTGTGGTGCAGCTTCTTCGGGTGAGTATGTGTGGTCGATCGAGAATGTCCTCAAGGCGGCATTATGTATGTTGATGTCTGGGCCATTATTGACTGGTTATACTCAGGTGGTAAATGAGTGGTACGATCGCGAGATCGATGCGGTGAATGAACCTTATCGACCGATTCCTTCGGGGGCAATTTCTGGTGCTCAAGTGGTAGTCCAAATTTTTGTTTTATTAATTGGGGGAATTGGGGTTGCCTATATTCTCGATCGAGCCACAAATCATGATTTCCCAATTATGACTTGTTTAGCGATCGGTGGTGCATTTGTTGCTTATATTTATTCAGCTCCACCATTGAAATTAAAACAAAATGGCTGGTTGGGTACTTATGCTCTAGGCGCAAGTTATATCGCCTTACCCTGGTGGGCTGGACATGCTTTATTTGGGACGTTAAACTGGACGTTAATTGTGATGACTCTGTTTTACAGTTTAGCAGGGCTGGGAATCGCGATCGTCAATGATTTTAAGAGCGTCGAAGGCGATCGACAGTTTGGATTAAAGTCTCTCCCTGTGATGTTTGGGATTACGAAATCTGCTTGGATTTGCGTATTAATGATTGATATTTTCCAAGCTGGAATTGCGGTGTATTTGATGACAATCCATCAAAATCTTTATGCTGCAATTTTATTACTATTAGTCATTCCCCAGATCGTCTTTCAAGACATGTATTTCCTCCGCAACCCATTAGAAAATGATGTCAAATATCAAGCCAGTGCCCAACCTTTTCTAGTAATCGGAATGCTTGTGGCTGGATTGGCTTTTGGTCATGCATCGATCGGCTAAAATATCTGGAGGGGCGGGTTTGTGCCAACGATTTAATTTTTGACAAATAACCGTCGGACAAAACTCGCCCCAATAAATCTTGGGGAAGATAAAATAATCGTAAGTTTGTGTTATTACTATTAAAAATAAGATCTAAACCACAAATTTTTCAGCGGTGAAGATTTAGGCGCATCCGTATTTACTATCTACCATCTCATGAATAAACCCCTCGGCTCAGTAATAGAAGGTTCGCTCACTGGTGGCTTGGAGGTGCGACTGCATCCAGATATATCCGTTGAGGATATGCGGGTGGGTAAATTTTTGGTAGTGAGAGGACGACAATATGACTTCTTTTGCTTGCTGACAGATGTCTGTCTGGGGACATCAAGCGATCGCATTTTAGTCAATCCACCCCATCCTGAAGATTATTTTCTGCTGGATGTTTTGTCGGGGAGTGGTACTTATGGAACGGTAAATCTTTCGCCGATGTTGATGCTAAATAAATTTAGCCAAATTCCACCTTCACTAAATGGCGGCGCGAGTTTAAATGGTAAAGGCAAAAAAGCTAAAAGTGAAAATGGTAAGGCTCCTCTAGCCTCCTTTGAAGCTCAGACAAATATGGAGTGGGAGCTTTTACCTGTCAAGACAGTTCCCAGCCACTTCAGCCAGGTATATGATGCCAATGAGAACGACTTTCGATCGGTATTCGGCTGGGAAGACGATCCGACACGGAAAAATTTTTCGATTGGGCAACCACTAGATATGGACGTACCTGTATGTCTGGATTTAAAGAAGTTTGTCGAGCGAAGTAATGGTGTATTTGGTAAGTCTGGGACAGGAAAATCATTTCTGACTCGACTTTTACTCGCTGGCGTAATTCGCAAAAAAGTCGCCGTAAATCTCATCTTTGACATGCACTCAGAATATGGCTGGGAAGCTGTCCAAGAAGGCAAAAATGTCAGAACAGTCAAAGGATTGCGGCAACTATTTCCCAATGATGTGATTGTCTACACTCTCGATCCTGACTCCAGCCGCAATCGCGGGATTAAGGATGCACAGGAACTCATTCTTAGTTATGAGATGATCGAAATTGAAGACTTACAATTAGTCTCGCGAGAGTTGGGTCTTTCAGATGCGGCTTTAGACAATGCGTCTATTTTGGCAAATAGTGAATTTGGCAATAATTGGATTAGTCGTTTATTGGAAATGACAAATGAAGAGATTAAAGAATTTTGTGAATTAGGTAAGGGACATCAAGGATCGATCTCATCTTTACAACGCAAATTAATGCGATTGCAAAAGCTCAAATATCTCAAGCCAATCAGTCGTCAGAACAATCTCAAAAGTTTGATGCAATCCTTAAAGGCGGGTAAAAATATTGTGATTGAATTTGGCAATCAATCAGATTTACTATCTTATATGTTGGTGACGAATATGCTCACCCGCCGCATTCATAAAATGTATGTAGATAAAGCAGAGCTATATCTCCAGAGCAAGCAAGAAGCCGACAGACCTTATCCCCTAATTATCACGATCGAGGAAGCACATCGATTTTTAGATCCAGCTATTGCCAAGAGTACCATCTTTGGCACGATCGCCCGCGAAATGCGGAAATTTTTCGTGACATTACTGATCGTCGATCAACGTCCTTCAGGCATTGATAATGAGATCATGTCCCAAATTGGGACGCGGATTACGGCGTTAATTAATGATGAAAAAGACATCGATGCGATCTTTACAGGCGTATCTGGCGCACAGGGATTAAAGTCTGTCTTAGCGAAATTGGATTCCAAACAACAAGCCTTAGTATTAGGACATGCGGTACCGATGCCAGTAGTAGTTCGCACTCGTCCTTACGACCAGAAATTCTACGAGGAAATCGGCGATCCTGATTGGGGCAGTAAATCAGATGAAGAGATTTTGGTGGCAGCGAAAGCAGCTCAGATGGATTTAGGATTTTAAATTAGCTGACGATGCGAGAGCTACTTTACCAGTAAGAATGAGATGGTTTAGATCTTTCTTATTTAACCCAAGTTGCTACCTAACGTGAGTTCGGGATAAGAAGAGCCTAGAGACTGAAGTCTCTGCTCATGATGCAAAGTCCGCCTTCGCGGACTAATATT
>JANYIT010000372.1 GCA_025358725.1 Chamaesiphon sp. GL140_3_metabinner_129_sub | reverse complement strand
GCTTATGCAGGTCTATATGGCTCTCTACCCATAGCAATTGCCCTGTCATGCGTAAATGCACTCCCAACCAGCCAGCGGCTTGCTGAGTCTCTGTAGAGGCTAGTTGCGCGAATAGATATTTTCCCCGTCGATGCCAAGTCTGAATTTTGGTATGCTGTAGCCCAAAGCTAAACTTTTCAGGTGTTTCGGGAGATGCGATCGTGCGGGGTAATAATACTTCGGTGCCAGTAATCGATCGATCTAGCGTATACCGATCTAAACCTCGACGAACTGTCTCAACTTCAGGTAATTCTGGCATTGGCGATCTAGGCTGGTAACTAGGAAATGGGTTAGGATCTAAATCTAACCGAGATTAGTATAGATCGATTACCCGCCCTAGTCGCCAGTGATGGTGTCGCTTATTTTTTGGCAGCTTTAGCTGCTGGTGCGGAGACTTCTACCAACTCGCTAACTGCAAAGTTATTAGTATTGACTCCACTAGCAGAACCGCTGAAGCCACTATAATTAACTTTGTCAAAACGCACGATTACGTTATACTTGATGCCGCTTTGGTCGATCGAGACAACGCTTCCAACATCTTGAAACCAGTAGGATTCTTTGCGGAGGACGCGAACTTTGGAGCCACGTTGAAGTGCCATAATTACTTTTCCTATTTGGAGTAATTGGTTTTTAAAAAGGGTGCAGCCACAATTAGCCATACACGCTTATTTTCTGCAAATTTCGCCATCTTTTAGACACACGGTAACAAAGCTTAAACAAATTAGGCTTTGGGCTTGAGGTTTTAGACTTTAGGTTTGGATGTAAGCATCCTACACATCTCACACACCCCACACATCCCACACTCCGTGAATCCCATCTTCAACAGCGAACATTTACTATTTACGCCTGCATCATCGGAGCGGGAGGCGATTCCGACGATCTTTGCGTTTCCGAATACATATACGGTGGGAATTACTAGTCTAGGGTATCAGGTGGTCTGGGCAACTTTGGCGATGCGATCGGATGTGGATGTATCTCGATTATTTACTGACGTGCATGAATCTTTACCTCGATCGCCGGAACTGGTAGGATTTTCACTATCTTGGGAATTAGATTATGTCAATATTCTCAATCTATTAGAGCTGCTAGAAGTCCCGATCCGTAGCGATGTTCGCGGAGATAGCGATCCACTAATATTCGGTGGTGGGCCAGTTCTCAGTGCCAATCCTGAGCCGTTTGCTGATTTTTTCGATGTGATTTTAGTTGGCGATGGGGAAGATTTACTTGGCAATTTTATTACAGCTTATCAGCAAGTTCGGACAGCCAATCGACTCACCAAGCTCAAACATCTCGCGCAAGTACCTGGAATTTATATTCCTCGCTTATATCAGGTTGAATATGACGAGAATCTAATTACGAGTATTCTACCGATCGATAGTAATATCTCCCCAACTATCACTAAACAAACCTATCGTGGCAATACATTATCGGCTTCTACCGTCGTCACTGAAAAGGCTGCATGGGAAAATATTTTTATGGTGGAAGTCGTCCGTAGTTGTCCAGAAATGTGTCGATTTTGTTTGGCAAGTTATCTGACCTTACCATTCCGAGTTGCTAACGTGGAAGAATCGCTAATTCCGGCGATCGATTCTGGCTTAGAAGTAACCAATCGTTTGGGATTACTCGGCGCATCTGTCACCCAACATCCAGAATTCCCAGCATTACTAGAACATCTGGCACAACCTAAGTATGATGATGTGCGCTTGAGCGTATCTTCAGTCCGCACCAATACAGTCACCGTTCAATTAGCTGAAACCTTAGCAAAACGAGATAGTAAATCGCTAACAATTGCTGTTGAAAGTGGATCAGAAAAGATTAGGAAAATTGTCAACAAGAAACTAGAGACTGATGAAATATTCCAAGCTGCTGCTAATGCTAAAGCAGGTGGTTTAAAAGGATTGAAACTTTATGGAATGGTCGGGATTCCAGGTGAAGAGAATGATGATGTAGAAGCGACAGTCAAGATGCTGCGATCGATCAAGAAAGCTGTTCCAGGCTTACGGCTAACTTTTGGATGCAGTACCTTCGTTCCTAAAGCACACACCCCATTTCAATGGTTTGGAGTGAATAAAGAGGCCGATAAAAGATTGAAATTACTGCAAAAGCAACTTACGCCTAATGGGATCGAATTTCGCCCTGAAAGCTATAATTGGTCGGTAATTCAAGCTATTATTTCTAGAGGCGATCGACGATTATCCTATCTACTTGAACTTACCCGAAATTATGGGGATTCGATCGGGAGTTTTCGCCGCGCATTCAAAGAGCTAAGAGGACAAATTCCAGAGCTAGATTTTTATGTCCATCAAACTTGGGATACCAGTCAAATTTTACCTTGGAGTCACATCATAGGGCCGTTACCCCAGCCTACTTTAATTAAGCACCTAGAATCAGCAACAGCACAGTTTATTGAAAAATAATTACTGTTGCAGCAGTAGGGTGTGTTAGCGACAGCGTAACGCACAAATACATCTATTACATCTATATTTGGTATAGTCTATTTTGGTGCGTTAGGCGTAGCCGTAACGCACCCTACAACTTTCTGTCTTGTCGCGCTCAATCGTCGGGGAACCCGACGAACGCGCAACGCAACTTTCAACTTTCAACTAAATTTAATAGCTATCCGTAGGATTAACTAACTTGAGTAACTTCTGCTTGATTTGATTGTCAAATACTTCCCACTTCATTTTAGAAAATTCAGAATTGTCATTAAATCCGCACAAGAAACCCACCGGAATCTCAAATCCACCCGCAGTGAATCTGCCCCCACCGAAGAAACGTCCCTCGCTATTTTTCCCGAATGCTTCCTTGATAAACTCATCCGGATCTAGCGTTAATTTGGACGTGCGGAGCGAACCAATCACCAATTCGACTTCATCATCCTCATCGCGAACAATGCCGTATACCATCGCCGTATGGACGTTTTCTTCTGTCACTAGAAAGTCCGCTGCTTGAGGAATTGCATCTCTGTCTTCATAGCGCAGATAACCCACACCAGCAATGGAAAAGTTATTCTGCACGACACGGTTGGTAAGCGAGCGTTGAATGACCTCCATTACCCGCTTCGATCGATATACTTGAAGAATAGCATTGAGCAATTGAGCATCGTAGAAGCGGCTGAGATAACCCGCCGCCAAAAAATCCTCTTCCTGGGCTTGCATCAGGCGATTTGTATCGGAGCGTAAGCCATGCATTAGTGCCGTAGCACATTTGACATGTTCGCTAATGCTACTATCGAGTTTGAGTAATCCTGCTTGTAGATATTGAGTCAGGATGGTAGCTGTCGCACGAGTGGAGGGACGAATGTCCACAAATTCGGCGTTTAGATCTTCTTGAAGACTGTGGTGATCGATAATTACGGTAATCGGAATCCCAGCCTGTCTGACAATTTCTAATAATTGACAGGTAGTGCCTTGGTTGTCAATTAGTACGCAGCCTTGATAATTAGCTAAATCTTTTTCCTTGAGATTGGCACTGGCAACCTTTTTGGTAGGTAATCCTGTGAGTTTGACAAGCGCGATATTTTCCTGATGACTGAGCGCACCTGCATAGACTAAATCACAGCTAATATTGTACTGTTTGGCGATTAGTTGGTATGCCCAAGCACCAGATAAAGCATCAGGATCGGGAAAGTCTTGCAATAAGACAATTTGGCGTTCCCCACGATGTCGTTCTAGTGTTGCTTTCAGTGCGGCTACGCGAATATCTTCTGACGGTAAATCAGCACGACTTTCCAAGGGAAAGGCTCCGCCCATGACTGGCGCAGCAATATTTACGGGGATAGCAATATGACTACCACCATCACTATCTAGTTTAAGTTCTGGATGTTCGACATCTGAATCTGTCGGCTTTGTCATTTCGAGCAGTCCACGCATAGAATTGGTATCCATGTTTGAAGCTTGACCATTGAGAGGCTTAATCGAATTTGAAGACATCTATAATCTGAGCGATGATAGCAGACGGGTATAATATCCCTACTCACTCATCATAAACAACTGCGATCGGATTGGCAATTAGAGATTTTACCTAACTCGGGCACACAGATATCACGATCTTTTACTGTCATTAGTTTTAGGCATTTTATTAAGTCAATCAGATCTCTCCATTTTCAGAATTTAGGCCGATCGGTGACAAGTAAAATACAATATATACTTATAATCTTTGTAATAAATTCAACCCATGTGTATCAGTACCACAGGTATGCAGTAAATTATAACTATTGCCCAGTCTTTTGACTGTTTCTGTCTGTTCAAAGCTCGGAATCCAGGGATTGGGATTGTTGTAGGCATAATAAGTTTCTACCCCATCAACGCCTAAAGATACCGCAGTGGGAATAAGTTCTTCTGGCAATCTCCGGTACCGACAGGGATGTGCCAATACGACGATCGCACCAGCCGCATGAAGAGCTGAGATTACCCGCTCAGCACGAGCATCTACACCTCTAGGCTCTCGTCCCGTGAGATATGGAGCCAAACTTGGTTCGAGGGGATTAAAACCATAACCGAGAATATGCACATCTACAGGTGGAAGATACGCTGTAATTTCAATTCCCGTCCACAAGTAGGGAGATTCGATCGCTTGCGCTTCTAACCATTGAGCCGCACGATAGTAACCATCCAGGCAATGATGATCGGTAATCGCCATTCCCTGCAATCCAATCGCAATAGCTTGCTTCATCAGATCTTCTGGCGTGAGTTTGCCATCAGAACAATTGGTGTGCATATGGAAGTTGTAATGCTTAGGACAACTATCAGCCTGAATATTTGCAAAGACTTGTCGCAGTAAAGTTGTATTTTGTGCTGAGTGTTTGTTCTCCATAGCTTTGGATATAAGAATCTGGTAGTTGCCTACGATCGTCAAAATAGTTCCGTAAAAAAAGTGTGCTATCGCTACTTAAAGATTACCCCAATCGTTGCAAAACTTTATGAGAATAGAGTCTATTACTCTCTCAGGATGTGGCAATTTATTAGCAATAATCACTTAATTGTAGCGATCTACCGACGATCTTGGTGGGGCTATTTTGGAGCATGAGGGGCATTCACACGATAGCCTGCATTGAGTTGCCGGGAGTTTAGGTAGATTTTTTGGCCATTATCAAAAAGTTTAATGATATTTTAAGATTTCTCACAGATTTAGACGATCGCCAGATTGCTAATTTATGATATGTGAGTGTGCTAAATCTAGCATGACAGTTCTTTCAGCCATCAGGCGGGTGAGGCTACTATCGTGTCATCAAACTTCCTACGTTCTCTATCCCTGACTGTGCTATTGAGTTTTTTCGTGCCTATGCTCTTGATGTCTGGTTCACTAGCAAGTACTTGGTTGCTGACTTGTATTCCTGGCTTAAACCAGCTCGGTCAAATACCGACGAATATGTTGCTTGCTTTTCTTGATACATTTGGCAGCGGTTGTGCCTTACAAGGGATGTTAACGATCGGGTTAGTTTGTGGATTCGTCGGCGCACTGTTTGATATCTATGTTTTCTATAGCTTTCGGACTCAAAAGGGAAATTGAACGAGTGGCTAGTGAATAGTCGAGCAATGAGGTTGAAACAATAATCTCACTGTCCCAACGCCCAATGATTAGTGATCGGAGCCGTTGGCGAAGCCTCGCCAACGGCAACACTACCCAACTCTCAACTCTTCTACAATAGAGACATAACTTTACAAAGGGCGATCGCATGGCGGGGGACTTCAGAGAATTTTTAGACGTACTCGAAAAACGGGGACAACTGCGCCGGATTAAGACGCAGGTAAACTCAGACTTAGAAATTGCCGAAATCGCCAATCGGATGTTGGAATGTGGTGGCCCAGGGTTATTATTTGAAAATGTCAAAGGTGCGAAATATCCAGTAGCTGTGAATATCATGGGCACAGTGGAACGGATCTGCTGGGCGATGAATATGGAGCAACCCGAAGAATTAGAAGGTTTAGGGCGCAAATTAGCAATGCTCCAGCAGCCGAAACCACCGAAGAAGATCTCGCAAGCGGTGGAGTTTGGCAAAGTATTATTCGATGTGCTCAAGGCGAAAACTAGTAGAGATTACTTCCCACCCTGTCAACAGGTGGTTGTTGAGGGCGATGAACTAGACTTGAATAGCCTGCCCTTAATTCGCCCTTATCGTGGCGATGCGGGGAAGATTGTCACCTTGGGTTTGGTGATTACCAAGGATTGTGAAACGGGTACGCCAAATGTTGGGGTATATCGGCTCCAGTTGCAGTCTAATAATACGATGACAGTGCAGTGGTTATCTGTGCGGGGTGGAGCGCGTCACTTACGCAAAGCCGCCGAGCATGGTAAAAAGTTAGAAATTGCGATCGCCTTAGGGGTACATCCCTTAATTATTATGGCAGCAGCTACGCCGATTCCGATGGATTTATCGGAGTGGTTATTTGCGGGTATATATGGAGGGAAAGGGGTAAAATTAGCTAAGTGTAAAACGATCGATCTTGAAGTACCTGCGGACTCAGAATTCGTCCTGGAAGGGACGATTACACCTGGGGAAGAAATGATTGATGGGCCATTTGGCGATCATATGGGATATTATAACCAATCCAAATCATGCCCATTGATTCGCTTCAATTGCATGACTCATCGCAAAGATCCCATTTATCTTACTACCTTCAGCGGTCGTCCACCCAAGGAAGAAGCGATGATGGCGATCGCCCTCAACCGGATTTATACCCCAATCCTGCGCCAACAGGTACCCGAAATTGTAGACTTTTTCTTGCCGATGGAGGCATTGAGTTATAAAGCGGCAATTATTGCGATCGATAAAGCTTATCCTGGACAAGCTAGACGTGCAGCCTTAGCCTTCTGGAGTGCCTTACCCCAATTTACCTATACTAAATTTGTGATCGTCGTTGATAAAGATATCAACATTCGCGACCCGCGCCAAGTAGTCTGGGCGATTAGCTCCAAAGTCGATCCCGGGCGGGATGTGTTTATTATCCCCGATACCCCATTTGATAAACTAGACTTTGCTACCCCGAAAGTGGGATTGGGTAGTCGGATGGGCATCGATGCAACTACCAAAGTTTATCCCGAAACTGATGATGTCTGGGGCGAACAATTGGAATCCGATCCTGACATGGCGGCGTTGGTAGATAAACGTTGGGCTGAGTATGGGCTAGCCGATATTAATCTGGATGAAGTCAATGCCAATTTGTTTGGCTATGACATGAAATAGTAAGACGAAATGACAAGTAAACATTCCAAGCCACCAAAACGAAAATCGGGTTCGCGCCGTCAAACTACGGCAGAAATTCCGGCGATGCTGACACCGCCAACCGTACAATTGCAGCGCGAACGCCACCGAGTGGAATTATTTGCAGAAATTACCCTCAAGATTCGCCAGTCATTGCAGTTAAAAGAAATTCTGCGGACGATCGTCACTGAGGTGCAGCAAGTCTTGCAAGCTGATCGAGTTTTGATTTATCAGGTACTGCCCGATGGTACGGGGACACCGATTAGTGAAGCCGTATTGCCTGAATATCCAGCGATTTTGGGGATGGAATTTCCAGAGGAAGTATTCCCGCTGGATTATCAACAACTTTATGCTAAAGGGCGAGTGAGGGCGATCTCAGATGTCAGCGATCCGACAGCAGAAGTCGCTGATTGTTTGGTGGAATTTGTCGAACAATTTGGCGTGAAAGCTAAATTAATCGTCCCAATTTTACACAGTTTGAGTGTTCATCCGCCACGATCGAATCCACCGAAAAATGCAATCTGGGGATTGTTGATTGCCCATCAATGCGATCGTCCCCGCAAATGGGTTGATTTTGAGTTAGAACTGATGCAACAGCTTGCTGACCAGATTAGCATCGCTCTGGCTCAAGGGGAATTGTGGGGGCAATTAGAGGAGGTTGTGGCAGAACGCACCGCCGAACTCCAAGCGGTAAATTCCAGCTTGCAACAGGAAATTAACGATCGCAAACAGGTAGAAATTGCCCTCCGTCAAAGTGAGGAACAACTACGACTGATTACCAACGCGCTCCCAGTCTTAATCGCCTATGTAGACGATCAAGAGTGTTATCAATTTAATAATCAAGCCTATGCAAACTGGTTGGGACAGCCACTAAGTTCGATCCACGGCTCCCAAATGCGTCAAGTCTGGGGAGAAGATTGTTATCGGCGAATGCAGCCCCATATTAATACCGCCCTCGCAGGGAAAGTCGTCACCTACGAGAATGAAATTATCCTCCAAGATGGGAGTACTCGATCGGTTAGCATTAATTATATTCCCCATATCGACAACGACGATGCTGCGCCGCAGCCGATCCGCGAACGAGTCAGCGGTTTCTTTGCCTTGACTAGCGATATCAGCGATCGAAAAGCGATCGAGCGGATGAAGGATGAATTTATTTCCGTCGTCAGCCACGAACTTAGAACCCCCCTTACATCCCTCCATAGTGCCCTAAAAATCCTCGCTACCGGACGCTTGGGCACCCTCCCCAAGGATGGACAGCAACTTTTATCGATCGCCGATGACAATACCGAACGTTTGGTACGTCTAGTTAATAGCGTCCTCGATCTCCAACGGATCGAATCGGGGGCAGTGACGATGGAAAAACAAGTCTGTAATGCTACCGATTTGATGATTCAAGCTGTAGATGCGATGCAAGCGATGGCGCAACAGCATGGAATTACCCTAGTCAATCAGCATTTAGATCTTAAGTTATGGGTGGATGCGGATTATATCGTCCAGGCTTTGACTAATTTAATTAGCAATGCCATCAAATTTTCCGCCCCTGGTAAAACTGTGTGGTTGACAGTCTCAGCACCGCTGGATGTTTTATTTCAAGTGCGCGATGAAGGACAAGGAATACCTGACAATAAATTGGAAAGTATTTTTGAGCGATTCCAGCAGGTGGACTCTTCTGATTCTCGCAAAAAAGGTGGTACAGGTTTAGGTTTGACAATTTGTCGCAAAATTATCGAGCAACATGAAGGTAAAATCTGGGTAGATAGTAGCCTAGGTGTTGGCAGTATTTTCTCTTTTACCTTGCCGTTGTATGAATCATAAACGTTTATTAATGATCGATGATGAAGAAGCGATCCACACAGTTGTCAAATTTGGAATTAAGTTAGCAGCCGGGTGGGAGGTGTTATCCGCTAGTGAGGGAAAGACGGGGATTGATACTGCTCAAAGAGAACTTCCCGATGCAATTCTACTGGATGTAATGATGCCAGAAATGGATGGAATTGCTACTTTCAAAGCACTGCAAGCAAATCCAATTACCGCTGGAATTCCAGTTATATTCCTTACGGCCAAAGCCCAAGCTGCTGAACGCAGACAGTTCAACGATCTCGGAATCAGTGGGGTGATTACCAAGCCTTTTAATTCACTTGATTTACCCGATCGAATTGCCAAGATTCTTAATTGGTAAAAATATAAGCTGAGTGGGAATTGTAAGTATGAAAGCGAAATTACGCGGATTAAGTTAGATATCTATGAAAATTCTGTTAATAGAAGATGATGATGCATTAATCGCCCTATTAACTCGGAGTCTGAGTTCTCAACATCATATTGTCGATGCGGTCAAGGATGGAGAAATGGGGTGGACTTATGCTTCCACTTTTGACTATGACTCGATCGTGTTGGATATTATGCTACCCAAATTGGATGGGATTAGTCTCTGCAAAAAGTTGCGGGGGGCAGGTTATACGACACCAATTTTGCTCTTAACTTCCCAAGATAATACTACTGCTAAGGTGCAGGGATTGGACGCGGGGGCGGATGACTATGTGGTCAAACCTTTTGATATTGCCGAACTGACGGCGCGAGTGCGGGCGTTACTCCGGAGAGGTAGTACGAACCCATTGCCCCTAATGAGTTGGGGCGATCTCCTGCTCAATCCGAGTACTTGTGAAGTCACCTATAATGGGCAAGCATTGGCTCTGACGACCAAGGAATACGATTTATTAGAACTATTACTCAGAGACAGTTATCGCATCTTTAGTAGCGATGAAATCATCGATCGATTGTGGTCTTCCGACGATTTTCCGGCTGAAGCGACAGTTCGATCTCATTTGCGGAGACTGCGCCACAAACTCCAAGCCGTAGGCGCACCCGCCGATTTTATCAGTACCATTCATGGTCGAGGCTATTATCTCAAATCTCCCCAGCCCAATCCAACTAAAAATTTTGCCATTGTTGCTTCAAAACAACATGAAATCTCAAATGCTCTGGTAGGGGCAATTCATGAAGTCGATGCACCAATTCAGTCGCACCAGCAACAAGCGGACTATCTAGCCTTCCTTCAGGAAACATGGGTAACAACTAAACCCAAATGTGTCCAGAGTTTAACTGAACTGACTGCGACAGTTGATCGATTATGTTTAGGTAACTGTACTTACCCCGAACAACAACAAGCTCACCAACAAGCTCACAAATTAGTCGGTACATTAGGTGTATTTTCCTTGGTATCAGCGATGGAAATCACCCGTCAGATTGAAATGTTACTCGATCGATCGACCCTATTATCCACTACTGAAGCTGTACCGCTGCAAACTTATGTGAGCAAATTGGCACGAGAAATCTTAGACACATTACCCAGTCAACAAACGGCTGTCCCCAGTCCCGATTTACCCTTACTATTATTCATCAATCTCAATCCGAATTTAGCTCTAGCCTTGACAGAGATGGCTGAACATCGGGGGTTCCGCACCAGCACATTAGCGACGATTGAGGCTGCTGATCGCTATTTCTCCACCGCGCCCCATTCACCTGCACCCACGGTAGTATTAATCAGCCTCCCAGCTAACAAAGAATCCAGTCCCACATTAGGTTCGATCGACAAAGTGCATCAGCGGTTTCCTGACTGGTCGGTAGTGGTATTGGGCGAACAAGATGAATCGATCGATCTTCGATTGGCTGTTGTGCGTCATGGCGGGAAATTTCTCGGCTCCACCGCACTAACAACCAAGCAAATCTTTACGGCGGCAACTTCCGCTCTTCCGGCTGTCAGCACGATCATGAAGGTCATGGTAGTCGATGACGATCTCGATTGGTTACGCGCTCTTCCCAAATTATTACAACCCTGGGGCATGAAGGTAACTACTCTTGCCGATCCACAGCAGTTTTGGACAGTACTACAATTAGTTCAACCCGATGCCCTAGTCTTGGACATCAAAATGCCAGAAATTAATGGCTTAGAACTCTGCCAAGTCCTGCGTAGTGACCCCCAGTGGCAACGTTTACCGATTTTATTTCTGAGTGCGAGTAAAGACTCGATCGCCCAGCAGGAGGCATTTAAGGTCGGTGCAGATGACTATCTGTCCAAGCCCATCATGGGTGGCGAACTAGCAGGGCGTATCCGTCATCGGTTGGCGCGGCTTCAAATTAGTTGAAAGTTGAAAGTTGGAAAACCTCAGCTAAGTTGCAAATAGATAAACCAGACTTTACCAATGTGGCGGCGATTTCATCGCTGACAGACTAACAAGCCACAACTTTAGCGGCATAATCAAATAGCATCGTAGTCATATATCGATCGGCCCATTCAGTCCCAAAGGATTTTTCTAAGACTCGGCGGGTTTTATCATTCTGTTGTTGTCGATCGCAATAATACTTTTGTCCAGCTAGGATTGTTGCGATTGCTGGTGCAGAAGTAGCAGGTTGGGTGTGACTGGCAATCTGGCAATGAATCGTCAGCATCGACAGTACATACTCGACAAAAGCTGCTTCTTCATCAGCATCTACCGGACGGACAAACAAGCAATAATCAGAAAAAATATCTCCCCACGCTGGTAAGTCTCGAACTTGAGCGAATTTGACTTCGGGTAGTCCAAATAAGGGGAGTTGGTAACTAGTTGGTAAAGATCGCGATCGATCGACAGGCGACAAATCGACAATTGCGGCACTAATCACACCTCTCCCACAGACGATATCCGCCCCAAAAATCGGCAGATCGTAATCAGGATGGGGAAACATCACACAGTGGAGGATGTCTAAGTTTTTGCCGACTTGTGCGAGTTCGAGGTGGATTTTCCGAAATTGGGGGGTTTGATGGCAACGATTTTCGATGACTAGGCGTTCGCCTTCGAGATTCCCTTCTACATAGCCAAGATCGTGGGGAATTTGATAGGGTGAGAGATTGAGATGTTCTTGCCAGGTACTTTCGATTCGATCGGCTAGTTGACGGATCAGGGGATGTTGTTTAGCACGTAATGATGTAGGCATAAATTTTATTTTAATAATTCGTAATTAAGTTTCTGGAAGGGAAATTTAATTTAGATCGATTGTCAAATCATTGCACATCGATCGATAAAATTGCCACTCATAATCTAAATTCATTTGCTCGAATAGATCCCCGACTTTCTTGTCTCGCTAAACCCTCGGGGAACTCGAGGAACGCGAGCCGCTTCTTCAAGAAGTCGGGGATCTATCTGAAGCTTTTCATTACTGTCGTCGATCGCCTGTGTAGAATGTGTGCAAGAAGTCAGAGGTCGGCAATGTAACGATAGCTTTACAATTTATAGAATATTCTCAGAAAGCTAGATTCTTTACCCTGTAAGTCATTGGGACTCATCCAACATTTTCAAATTGAATTATTTGCTCGATCGACAGAAATTTGCACAAAATTTGCACGAGCAAATTGGTTTAATCAAATTGGTTCAAAAGACATTGAATTCCTGACACATATCAATCGGGAATTCATATTTTTCAAAGTAATTTATATTGCAACATAGGGAGTTTCCTTAGATGTTAGATGCTTTTACTAAAGTAGTTGCTCAAGCAGATGCCCAAGGTACATTTGCTAGCGATTCTCAGATTGATGCACTCAAAGCTATGGTAGCTGATGGCACCAAAAGAATTGATATTGTTAACCGGATCACTTCCAACTCTTCCGCAATTGTAGCTAACGCAGCTCGTTCACTATTTGACGATCAACCAAACTTGATCGCTCCTGGTGGAAATGCTTACACCAACCGTCGCATGGCAGCTTGCTTACGCGACATGGAAATCATTTTACGCTACGTTACTTACGCTACCTTTACTGGTGATGCTAGCGTACTCGACGATCGTTGTCTCAATGGCTTGCGTGAAACTTACCTCGCACTAGGTGTTCCAGGTGGTTCCGTAGCTAGTGGTGTCGGCAAAATGAAAGACGCTGCAATCGCAATTGCCAATGACCCCAACGGCATCACCAAAGGCGACTGTAGCTCTCTAATGGCTGAGTTAGGTGGTTATTTCGATCGCGCTGCTTCTGCCGTAGGTTAATCCTACCTTGACCGATCGCTAGTTAATGTTTGCAAAATTATTGATTGAGAGATAAGTAAAAAATGAAAACTCCTTTAACCGAAGCTGTAGCTACCGCTGATTCCCAAGGTCGTTTCTTGAGTTCCACCGAACTCCAAGTCGCTTTTGGTCGCATCCGTCAGGCTACTGCTAGCCTCGATGCAGCTAAAGCTCTCAGTGGCAAAGCTCAAAGCTTAGCTGATGGTGCTGCTAACGCAGTTTATAGTAAATTTCCTTACACCACTACCATGAGCGGCAACAACTACGCTTCTACCCCTCGCGGTAAAGCTAAATGTGCTCGTGACATTGGTTACTACGTTCGGATGGTTTCCTACTGCCTAATTGCTGGTAGTACTGGCCCGATGGATGACTACCTGATTGGTGGTTTGGCTGAAATCAATTCTACTTTTGAATTGTCTCCTAGCTGGTATGTAGAAGCTCTCAAATATGTCAAAGCTAACCACGGTCTCTCCGGCGACTCTGCTAGCGAAGCCAATTCCTACATCGATTATGCGATCAATGCATTGAGCTAATTTGCTCCTAAAATTCCCAGAACTATAGGCTGTCATTCGTGCTCAAGGGTGGGAACGAATGATGTCCTGTGGCTCTGGGATTGTTGTAAGCACATATAAATTAAGGAATAGCACTATGACAAGTTCTATGGCTGCAAGACAGTTAGGGTTTGAGCCGTTTGCTGGTAACTCGCCAGTAGAGCTGCGGACGAACTCTGAGGATAATGTTCGGGCTGTAATTTGGGCTGCTTATCGGCAGGTCTTCGGCAACGACCATATCATGGAAAGCGACAGGTTAACCAGTGCGGAATCACTCCTCCAGAATGGAGCGATGACCGTGCGGGATTTTGTGCGGGCATTGGCACAATCAGAACTATATAAACAAAAATTCTTTTATTCGACTCCCCAAGTGCGGTTCATCGAACTGACCTTTAAGCACTTATTAGGTCGTGCCCCAGCGAATGAGGCGGAAATTACCGAACATGTAAATCGGTTTATTGATCGTGGCTACACGGCTGAAATCGACTCTTACATGGACTCAATGGAATATCAAGACAGCTTTGGCGAAGCTGTTGTACCTTACCATCGTGGTTTTGCTACCCAACGGGGACAAACAAGTGTTGGTTTTACGCGGATGTTCCAACTGTACCAGGGTTATGCCAATAGCGATCGCGCTCAAGGCAATAACAAGGGTGCGGCACTGACGACAGAATTGGCTCACAGTTCAGCATCCACCGTCCGCACGCCTAATTCAGGTCGCGGTTTAGCTGGTAATGCTAAAGGATCGCGGGGACAAATGTACCGGATTAGTATCGTTCAAGCTAATCGCAGTCGCACTACTCAAGTCCGTCGCAGTTCGAGCGAGTGTCTCGTGACTTATGAGCAACTCAATAGCACGCTCCAACGCTTGAACCAGCGTGGTAGTCGGGTTGTCAGTATCGACAGGGCTTAGAATTTTACCCCACCCCAGCCCTCCCCTTTACAAGGGGAGGGAGTCGGAAAAATCCCCTCCTTGGAGGGGTACCCGTAGGGGGGGGTGGGTAGATCTCCGCCGCAGTCTGTTTCGACTTGCTTGTACACAAATAGCTAATAAATAAAATATAAGGAGCAAAATCTGTGGCAATTACAACAGGAGCTGCTCGCTTAGGCACTACTGCCTACAGCGATGCTAAACCGCTCGAACTACGCAGTAACTGGTCTCCAGCCGATGCCCAAATCGTGATCCGTGCCGTCTACCGTCAGGTACTAGGCAACGACTATTTGATGGCAAACGAACGCCTCGTTGGACTCGAATCCCTGCTCTGCAACGGTCAAATTACCGTACGGGAATTCGTGCGCGGTGTCGCTAAATCTGAGCTATATAAAAACAAATTTTTTCACGCAGTTTTTCAGACTCGCGCGATCGAATTACACTGCAAACACCTACTAGGACGCGCTCCCTATAACGAGTCTGAAGTAATCGAACATCTCGATCGATATCAAAACCACGGTTATGATGCCGATATCGATTCTTATATCGATTCTAACGAATATGACGAGAATTTTGGGGATTCGATCGTCCCTTACTGTCGCAGTTTCGAGTATCAAATCGGTCAACAAACCCAAGGATTTACCCGGATGTTCCGGCTCTATCGGGGCTATGCAAATAGCGATACATCCCAAGTCGCTGGTAGCAAATCTCGTCTAGCTGGCGAACTCGGTAGCAACAGTACTTCCGCAGTGATTCCCCCTTCTGGTGGTAATGATGGCTTTGCATACCAAGGTACTGCTGAAAGTTCGATGCCTAATCGGGTATTTGGTCGATCGACAATGGGCGAATCAAACCGACTCTATCGGATTGAAGTAGCGAGTATTAGCCTACCCCGCTATCCCCGCGTGCGCCGCAGTAACAAGGAGTTTATCGTTTCCTACGAACAACTCAACAGCACACTTCAGTACATCAATAAGATTGGTGGCAAAGTAGCTAGTGTTACCTTAGCTTAATCTTACGTCTATCGCCAACACCAACGTGTTGGCGTAGGAAAAATAACATTTTCCACTTATTCACTTATTAATGAGGAATTAAACTAAATGTTAGGACAATCAGCTTTTTCTAGAGGTTCGAGTGCGACAGCCGATAACCGGATTTTCGTCTACGAAGTAACCGGATTACAGCAAAATGATATCACCGTTCAATCCGATCGTCAGATTCGCACTAGTGCTAGCACTTTTGTGCAAGTTCCCCATAATCGGATGAATGAAAAGATGCAGCAGATTTTGAGAATGGGTGGCACAATTGTCAGTATTCATCCATTAGGCTAAATCTCATAGGGATTTAGATTGCTCCCACCAATTAGATTTGAGCAAAAATCCCCTACTTGTGCTCTTACAAGTAGGGGATTTTAGGTTTACATTGTAGTAAAATACTAGTTAAAATCAGCTAGATTCCGACCTGCAAGTCCAGAGGTATGAGCCTTCACAGTGCTCGTTGGTGTTAAATTCACTACTCTAGTCACTGTTGCTAGCGGTTGAGATCCTAAAATTAACCCACCCAAAGTGTTACGTTGATCGACGACTGTCCAAGACTTTGATGCAGGTGTTAAGTGTCGATCGTTCATGATGGCTACATAGTTGTCTTTGCGCTCAGCAACTGTAGTTACCAAGTTCTTTTGTACGCGCTTAATAGCTACCAAATTAACAACAGGCTTCATCGCTCTACCAGCCAAGAGCGTTTCTCCAGGAATACTAAATTTTGGTACGCTGGTGTAGGCTTGGGACGTAGCTAACTGGAGGCTAGCGGCACTAACTGATACAGGCGTAACCGTAGGAGAAGTTAAATATTGCAGAGCCAGGAGTGAGCCTGGTTTCGGCGCAATTGTCTTTGCTAATGGTACCGCCGCAACTGTTGGCTGACTGTTGAGGTTATTACCTAGTAACCGTTGCAATCCAGAGGGGATAGCGGCAATCGGATCTAGTGATTGAGGTACCACAGCCTTTACACTAATTGTCTTTGGTGCCACAACCTTATTTCGGTTAGATGGAATTGCCGCAATTGGATTCAGAGCATGTGGTGCTGCCTGAACTGCTGATGCTGTAGAAATTCCTTGTAGCTTTTGCATCAGCTCTGGACGCACGACAGGAAAAGGATCGACTGCCGTTTTTGCAGCCATCATTGCTGATAAAGGTGTCGGCGCACCGATTTCTGTAGTAGATGCGATTGATTGACTGATGGGCTTGACGTTAGGTAAAAATTTATTGGATACCCGAACATCGGCGGTGCCAATGAATAATCCTGGTACTGGTACAGTAATTTTAGGTTTGTTTAGACGAGCTAATGCTAGGGAGTGCCCGCCTTGCCGTGGCTTGATGCCCTTTGCCGAGAGCTGCGGCAATCTTGCTGAGGGGGCAACGAAGCTAGCTAGAGGATTCCGGTTACTTTTGGGCGTTTTGATGGTAGAACTAGTTGACTGAGCGACAACATTTGCCCCCATCGAACTGATAGCTAGTTGACGAATGGCCAGATCTGGAGTACCAGCAATCCCATTCGCTAATTCTTGTTCGATCGATCTGTCAGCAGATTTTACATGGCTCCATTGTGAAGAATGTGCTGGTGTTTTGTTAATATTGCTAACTACTACTGGTTTGGGCGCAGCATTAGCAAACAGAGGGCTAGATAACACTAACGCTGTTCCAAAAACACCAAGACTAGGTTGTAACCAGGTAAGCCAAATTTTTAACATTTTTGAATTAGCTCTATAAAATAATGAAAATGTTTATTTGCTGTGACTTGCAAGTAATCTACCAACTCTATTTAGATTCGATCGAGTCATCGATAGTACTTTTGGCTTATTTCTACCCAATACAGATGTATTTATTACTCAAAACTGGAAGTTAGAGTGAGATTATACTTACGTACTTCTAGTTAGTTGGTATTAAGGACAACCGTAGTAGACGAATTATCAACCTAGTTGTAGCTAAATCTAGTTAGCTGCTAATGTTGTTTGTCACAGTTAATATTTATACGTGATCGGTCTGCAATAAAATTAACTAAGTCTATAGCATCCTGATGATGTTACGACAATCTTATCATGTTTTTTTTACTACCCCATCAGTATTTATGCTGGTATTGTCCACAATCCAATCTCTCCAGCCTGACTACCTGTGGCTAAATCAGTGCCATGAGGATGCCATCCTAACGTCGTAAATTGACTGACGATATTATTCAAGATTTGTTCGATCGATCCCTGTGCTGACCACAGACAAGTATATCCATCCGCACCTCCAGATGCCAAAATGGGCGCATGAGGGTGAGCTGCAAGTGCCTCGACGGTATCTTGATGACCCTCCAAGAGTTGGCCATTCCAGATTGTGGCATCTGAGGTCAAGTGCCAAAGAACGATTGCTGTCCCGCTAGCTACCGCCAGACAGGGGGTCGCTGTTCCTTCGAGCCAACTGAGCTGTCGAATTTTACCAGGACAACCTTGTAAAGTCCATGAGTCATCAGGATGATGCCAATCTAGAATAGTGAGGGTTCGATCGAGATTACCCATCACTAGATAGCGACCATCACCAGACCAAGCAATCTTGATACTAGCTGTAGCTACTTCGACACTGTGCTGTGGTGCCGCAATATCTCTGGGCGACCAAATTTGTACACCTTTGTATCCAGCGATAGCGAGATATTCCCCAGATGGATGCCATGCCAGATCGAAAATAGAGGATTGATCGAATTTCCAGGCAACTGTCTCCGTAGATGTAAGGATGTCCCAAATTTTTAATTGCGAACCATAACTTACGGCTAGATATGGTTTGGTTGGATGCCAAGCTAGCTGCTCGATCCACTTGTTCAAGTTAATACTACTAACTTGCTGTGGTGGGAGATTTGTGTCTGCACAATTCCAAATTAATAATTGTCCAGCTTGCCCGCCAGCAGCAAGCCAACAACTATCAGCACTAAACGCAATTCTCTCGATCGAATACCCATCGGCAGCTTGCAAGACCACCATTTCACTTAGTCCATCATTCCAAACAACTTCTCCAGCAGCAGAGCTTGCCGCCCAAGCTAGACCATTTGGTGAATAGACCAAGGCAGTCACAAAATCGCTCAACTGACCTTGCCAAGCTAACTGTAATTCCGATCGAAAGTTTTCTGTCAATATGATGAAAATAAATGTAAAGAAATTACCAGCAGTTATACCTAATCTTAAAATTAAAAGTTAGGATATTACTACTGGCGACTGATTGAAATATGGCTCAAGTCAGACTTGAACTGACGACCAAGGGCTTATGAGTCCCCTACTCTACCGACTGAGCTATTGAGCCGTGCTATTTAACGTATACGATCATAGCATGAAAAAGCTGCTTTATGACCATTACTGTCGAATATTTTAGTCAACAGCTATTTTACGAACCCGATCGCCTCCAGGAAAGAAGTAAAATCGAAAGTAGTTTGGCAACAGATCAATTTGTTCTATCCCATGCTGCGACCTAACTATTTGCTGGAAGATGAGCGATGGGATTGACTGCATCTCCACCACTAGGGCGAATCTCAAAGTGTAAGTGAGAACCCGTACTATGCCCCGTACTGCCCATTTCAGCAACTTGTTGGCCCTGACGGACAGTTTGACCAACGCTAACTGATAAGCGACTGTTGTGCCCATAGCGAGTAGTGGTACCGTCAAGATGTCTGACTTCCACTAAGTTGCCATAACCACCCGAACTCCAACCTGCCGCGATTACAGTACCATCAGCAGCAGCATTAATCGGTGTGCCGATTGGTCCGGCGATATCGATACCTTTGTGCATTCTGCCCCAACGACGACCAAACCTGGAAGTTAGCGTGCCTTTTGCTGGCCAAGAGAAACCGAGTGTAGTTCCATTTGTGCCGTTGATCGGCGATTCATCGTCAGATCCAGTGCTATTGGGGTTGAAATATGGCTGCGCAGTGGCAGCAGACTTGAAAGTTTTAGTTTTTGGCGCAGCAACATTGATTGGTACAGTTACTTCACCACCAAACTGTAAATTATTGGTGTCAGTCCGATTGGCAACTGACAACGGAGAAGAACTAGGCGCAACTGCTTGTGCAATTAGTACCGATGGTTGTTGTGCGGAAGCGCGATGCGCTGGTGTTGTCGAGTCGACTGCTGATTCAGCAGCGACTGCAACAGTATCAAGATAGTTGACTGGGAAACTAGCGATTCCCATTGATACTGCTAATCCAAGCATCACTGCTGAGGTGCGGCTCCGATGATTATCAAACAGAGAGGCAATCTTTGCCAAGCCTGATGGTTGCTCAGGAATTGTTTCAGACGATTGATTCGCCTGCACATCTTGATGAGGCTTCAGTGAATGAACTAATTTAACCTTTTTCTGCGTAATTTCGGGTTTCAACAAAAATGACCTCCTAGAATTTGAGTACAACGGTAGTCAGCGGCATAAGTCTGATTGATTGAATTAACTCACTGCCAACTGACATCTCACTCCAATCACACCAAAAATAATATCCACACAACGGCAGTTTAGATAAACTGATTCTTTAGCGATTGTGTTTTTAGACGATCGACAGATCGGTATAAACAAAAACGATGAATTATCCGCGTGCTGATAGCGATTCTTATCGCTAAGGCTACTTTAGGTGAAGATGCAATAATTTGCAAGTTTTTTACGATTCTCCTTTGGAGCGGCTAAACCAATGATTTGTAATTTAGTCTGATCCCCAAGATTGGTAAATTAGATGTTAAACGGAATGATTACAGGCTTTGAGATCGAGGATATTAGTGATGAATTAGTGAGCTGGAAGAGTTGCTGATTGCTGACTTCATCAGTTAAGACTGCAATAACCACGACTTTAAACGACAAGTTACTCGATCGACAACCGTGTATTTGCGTAGGAGTATTTCGGCTGTTGACCTTCTGTATCCAAAAACACGAAAAAATTCAAGCTGAGTGATTTTGACTGCAATTATCGATGAAATTCCTGATATACAGAATAAGTAATTACTAATTTAATCCGCATAAATCTAACAAACGAATGATATAAATTTCTTATCTAAAATCAGCAATTATTTTCTAGCTAATTTTGAGTAAAATGACATCACAATCAATATGTGTCAATTAGGACTGTTCGCCCGATCCCGTCTGGGATCTATGCTCTTTGCGTACCGCTATCCCCCACTCACTTGACGTTGGGCTTCAAAGAGTCCCACTGCAGCACTTACAGAGAGATTAAGGCTTCTAACGCCGGGTTCGCTCATCGGAATGTAGACAGTAGCATCGCACTGTTCCAGCATCTCGGCAGGTAGTCCACTCGTTTCACTCCCAAATATCAACCAGTCATCGGCTTGAAATTGAAATTGAAAGTGACTACAAGCACCCCTAACGCTAAAGCCTACATTACGTCCAGGCTGTTGGAGCCTAAATTCGATAAATGCGGCGATCGACGAGTGAATTTTGAGGCTAACATAAGGCCAGTAGTCTAGTCCAGCCCGTTTGAGATAACGATCAGTGATTTCAAAGCCTAATGGTGCGATTAAGTGTAATTGGGTGCGGGTAGCCGCACAAGTACGGGCGATATTGCCAGTATTGGGGGGAATTTGCGGATTGACTAAAACTAACTGGGGCATAAGTTCAAAATCGGCTGTCAGGAAATTGGATGTTTAGTCAATCTGGGATGTGAAAGGTAGCTTAAACGGATATTGGATCGGGTTTAGGCGGATTTTGTTAACAATTTGCAATCTTTCGTAATATATAGATTTTCTTTATATTTGAATTTATCACTCGATCGATTGGAATTTTAAATGAGATGGGAGATGGGAGATGAGAGTTGGGGAGTAATAAGGACGCTTGCGTCCAAATTCACAATTCACCATCCACCATTCACTATCCAACCGATTGACAGATATAGCGATCTAATTCTATTTCTTGTTGTTCGACTCGATCGATCGCTTGGATCAGCACGGCTTGAGTGTCGGGTTCTCGATCGTACATTTTCAGCCATTGTTGAGCGGTATTGCCCTCGCGGAGAATTTTCTTGACAGGGGATAGGAAGCAAGCAAAGCCGCGTTGCTTGGCAAAATCATGTACCTCATCATAAAGTTCCTCAACCCAGTCATGAGCGGTAATCGATCGACCATCCTGCCAATGTCTTAAAGTAGCATCAAGACTGGATTTGGCGACTAACATTTCATTTGTATCTGCGAGTTCGACTAATTCTTCAGCGGATAAACTACTCATCACCAAAGGATCGAGATCTGGATTAGCCATCAGTTGCCATAATCTCGCTTCAATTAGACTTGTAACGGCGAGCAAGGCGATCGGATCGATAATTAGGTCACAAATTCTCAATTCGAGTCGATTGAGGTTGTAGGGGCGGCGATCGCCATTAGGACGTACAGATGACCAGAGATGACGAACATTTTGCATCGTCTTTTGCTCTAACTGTTCGTTTACCCATTTAATATGGTGGGCATGACTCTCAAAGAGGGGGACATGTTTTGGTGTCTTGGGAAATAGTCCCCAGCGAGTCGAATGATAGCCAGTCGGTGCGCCATTGAGGAACGGAGACGCTGCGCTCAATGCCAGATATAGTGGAGCTTCGACTCGAACTAATCGACAGGCGCGCATTAATAATTCTGGATCGCTAATTCCGATATTAATATGCACGCTAGCCGTGACAACATTCGTACCGTAAGTCTGTTCGATGTATGTATGGTAAGGATTCTGTGGATCGGAACGATAAAATTTGTCTGTACCACCCAATGATAAGGTACTACCTGGAATCAATGTATAGTCACCAAGCGTCTGAAGATAAGCGCGTAACTGACGACGCGGGCGGACTAAAGCGCAGAGTAACCGCTCGTATGAATTGAATGGAGCGGTGGTATATTCGACATTGCGACTATCCGGCTCGATGATGAACCCATCCAAATCTGCCACAATTCGATCGGATAAACCAACAATCTCTCCTTGGGGAGTGCCCGTGTAGACTTCAATTTCAAATCCTTTGGAAAGTAGCATGGGATTAGGTATTAGGTTTTAGGCTTTAGGCTTTGGACTCTAGATTTTGAGCTTTAGGCTTTACGTTTATAGATAATCATAGCGGTTTTGCTTTGGCAATCCTCGATCGGTACTTCTATCTCTGTTGGTTTTTATCGACATGGTGCAACAAATTTCCCTAAAACCTAATATCTAATCCCTAAAGCCTAAAACCTATTCCCTATTCCCTAATGTCCAGCGATCGCCGATAATTGGGTACTAAATGTAAAAATCACAAAGCAAGCGGCAAGACAGAAATAATGGGAGTGATTTGGGAGATCGACTTTTACTCACGCCCCCTGGTTGATGAGCGACAGAAAAAAGTTTGGGAATTGTTGGTGTGTGAAAGTCCATCCAGTACCCAGCAATCGAGTAGCGAACTATTTCGCTACGCGCAATATTGTCCGAGCGATAAAGTCAATTCGGTATGGTTAGGCGAAGCCTTGCAAGCAGCCATGTTGGATGCAAAACAATCGCCCCAGCGGATTCGGTTTTTTCGGCGACAGATGAATAATATGATTACCAAAGCCTGCAAAGATATTGGGATTCCCTCTGCAGCTAGTCGGCGATCGATCTCTCTGCGACAATGGTTGGATGAACGCATGGAAAAATTTTATCCCAGCCAGCCAAACTACCAAGCTGTCAATAGTGCATCCGTTCAGATGTTCTCCGATCCGCCGCAACCGTTGCCCGAAGCACTAATCGGTGAAAAGTGGGCATTTGTGAATCTAGCTGCTAGTCAGTTTGCCGATATGAACGATTGGAAAATCGGCTTTGGTGAAGCTTTCCCACTAGAAATGGTTGGAATCACCCCAGAAATGCAGATTCCTGGATTGATTCTCTATTCGCCACGTTCGGTACCAATGGCAGCTTGGATGTCAGGATTGGAAATCGTTGCAGTCCGCTATCAACCCGCACCAAAATCAACATTATTACTGGAGACAGGAGCTAGCGAAAGCTGGATTTTAGCCCGTCTTGAGGGCACAACCCAACAAGAAGCCGCTCGGTTTGAAGCCAGCAAAGAACAGGCAAAAGGAGTTCACTTCATCGCCATCCAAGCCAATCCCGATAGTGAGGAATTTGCCGGATTTTGGCTACTTTATGATAGTTGAAAGTTGAAAGTTGATAGCTAACTGTGAAGTTTCTCCAAGGAGAATAAATAACCCAAGTTGCTACCTATTTCTTGCCTGCGACTGAAGTCGCGGCTAATGTTGCAAAGTCCGCCAACGCGGACTAGGAAATTCAGTCCGCGTTGGCGTAGCCTGCCTTCTCTGACGAGACGCTACGCGAATGGCATAGGCGGACTTCGCATCAGCAGGAGTGGTTAAAACCACTTGGAGTTTAGGTAGCAACTTGGGTTAAATATATACTAGGCAAACTAACTCCTAACTCCTAACTCCTAACTCCTAACTCCTAATTCCCATCTCCCAACTCCCATCTCCCAACTCCCAACTCCCAACTCCCATCTCCCAACTCCCATCTCCCTCATGGATATCGCCGAACAACTATTAGATCTAGCTAACAAGGCGGGTGCAGAAGCAGCAGAAGTTTATCAAGCTAAATCCTTAGCCCGTCCGGTTTTCTTTGAAGCAAATCGACTCAAACAGTTGGAATCAGCTCAGAGCGAAGGAATTGCCCTCCGGTTGTGGAAAGATGGTAAGCCAGGATTAGCTGTTGCTTATGGTGCCGTCGATCCCAAGATATTAGTCGCTAAGAGCATCGAACTATCTCAACTCAACGATCGCGAAACACCCGAATTAAATCCAGCCAATCAGAATATCTATCCCGATTTAGGGCATACAATTCCGATGCAGGAATTGTTGGAAATGGGGAAAATTGCGATCGAATTAGTTCGAGCTGATTATCCTGACGTGATCTGTAGTAGTCAATGGGATTGCGATATTGAAACCACAAGGCTCGTAAATAGTCGGGGACTCGATTGTAGCTATACAGATACCACATTGAGCGGCTATCTAGCCGTCGAATGGATTCGAGGCGATGATTTTTTGAGTGTAGGTGATGGTCAAACTCAACGGGGCGATTTAAATCCTGCTAAAATTGCCCAAAGTGTGATGAAAAGGCTAAAGTGGGCTAAAACTAATGTCAATCCACCCATAGGTAAGGTCCCAGTCTTATTTACAGCCAAAGCCGCAGATATGTTGTGGGATACTGTTCAGGTGGCAATGAATGGTAAACGGGCGATCGAGGGGGCTTCACCGTGGAGTGACAGGCTGGGGCAAAAAGTAATTTCGCCCCTACTCACGCTCATGCAAGAGCCAGATCGGGGGCCATTTAGTTGTCCCTTTGATGATGAAGGTTCGCCAACGCGGACTTTGACACTGATTCAGGACGGTAAACTAAAATTATTTTATGCCGATCGAACGATCGGTCGTCAGCTTGGTTCTGGCTCTACGGGCAATGGCTTTCGATCTGGTTTGGGTAGTTATCCGACTCCTGAATTGGTTAATCTGACGATCGCGCCTGGTACCATGAGTTTTCCAGAGCTAGTCAAACAGCTTGATTCAGGTATTATCATCGATCAAATTCTCGGTAGTGGAGCCGGAATGTCGGGTGATTTTTCGATCAATGTCGAATTGGGTTATCGGGTCAAAAATGGTGAAATTGTCGGACGTATCAAAGATACGATGGTCAGTGGCAATGTCTATACAGCCCTAAAACAAGTTGTAGCAATCGGTGCTGACATCGATTGGAATGGCCCCTGTCATACACCATCTCTGATCGTTGAAGGATTATCTGTGACGGGTAGGGGTTAAGCTTTGGACTGTGGGATACAACTGTCCTGTTGATTTCCCAAGGTCTATAATTTCTCAACTTGATAACGCTCATGGGCTAATTTTAATTCGGTTTGAGTCGTTGGCGAAGCCTCTCCTTTGGAGAATCGAATCTCGGAAATTTTTTGCTGCTATTGATCGCTATTTTTGGCATTGCTGAATCGGCTTTGCCCATAATACCAATCCAATCCTGCGGGTAATGGCTGACTGGCATATTCGAGATGAATCACTCGGCGATGACTTGGTACAATGGCGATCGATGAAGCATGTAACAATAATGGACGCATTAGGAGGATTCCGCCAGCTTCGCAATTACAAGAAATACCTGGAGATGTTTGCTTCCATCGATCTATTTCTACTGTCGTCAACTTACCCTGACGATGAGAACCTGAAATTACTTTCAATGCACCATTTGACTCATCAGTTGGATCGAGATGAATTCTGACTGTCAACATCTGCTCTAAAATAGCCGTGGGCGGCTGAACGTGAGGAATTCCGGCTTTCACCGACCACGGATGATAATCAGGCAGATCCAGCAGATCCAAGCGATTTTTGACGGCAATGGTGAGATCTTGATGCCAAGGAACTTTCCAGTTGGCACTGGGTTGTTTGTCAAAAAATATGCCTCTGACAACTTGTGCAGTATCGCCTAAAATTGGTGCGACTAGCGATCGAATCTCCTGACTCTGTGCCAATTTTCTGATACTGGGGGCTAATTCTAATAAATTTCTAATTCCCGCTCGACCTGGAGTAAAATTAAGGTGGGCAATCTCTTGAATTAGTAGCTCGATTGAGTCTGAATCGAGGTATCGATCGAGCGTAACAAATCCATGTACCCCAATCTCTTGCATGTAGATATTCATCTTAAAATTTACTTGCCTAAAGCCCAAAGCCTAATCCCTAAAGCCTAATCCCCAACTTATGCCTTCCATCATCGTTGATAGCAAAAACCGCCTGACAGACTTGATTAAGCGTTACCGCGATCGCGTGGATTATCTGGCGATTAGACTAGAAGAGTCCGAAGGGACAGATATTCTGATCCGGGGCGATAAAGTCGAAACCCTGAGTGAGGATCTGGCGATCGGCGGACAGGTACGAGCGTGTTATAAAGGTGGTTGGGGTTTCGCGAGCTTCAATCGGTTGGAAACTTTGGCAGAACGGATCGAAGAAGCGATCGCGGCTGCGAGAATTATCGGTGAAGATGAGACAATATTGGCACCGATCGAGATTATTCAAACTAGTTGTAGTTTACCCTTGACTGGTACCGATCCGCGTCAGATTCCGATCGCTAATAAGAAGGCATTATGCGAGCATTATAATCACATTTTACAGACTACCGATCGGCGAATTGCGACAACTTCGGTCCGGTATGGCGATTGTGCTCAACATATCGTCCTGGCGACTTCTGAAGGTACCCTAATCGAGCAGTCTTGGATCGATATGGAGATTCGGTTTGCGGCGACAGCGCGAAATGGCGATACCGTCCAAACCGGACGTGAAACCCTCGGTTCGCGTAAAGCTTATGAAGATACAATTGGACTCGATCGACAGGTAGAAAGTGCCGCTCAACGTGCGGTAGCTGCCCTGTTTCTGCCACCTGTCAAGGGGAATGCTTATACTGTGGTGATCGACCCCATTTTGAGTGGTTTGTTCGTTCACGAGGCATTTGGACACCTCTCTGAGGCTGATTCGATGTATGAAAATCCCGATCTGTTGGAAGTGATGACAATGGGGCGACGCTTTGGCTGTAAGGAGTTGCAAATCTTCGACGGAGCCGCACCAGCAGGGCATCGCGGTAGTTATTTATATGATGATGAGGGAACTCCAGCCACGACGACGAAATTAATCGAGGATGGCGTATTAACGGGACGCTTGCACTCGCGGGAGACTGCGGGGAAATTGGATGAAGCAGCGACAGGAAATGCTCGCTGCTTGAATTATCATTATCCGCCGATCGTGCGGATGACGAATACTTGGATCGATCGAGGTAATACTCCCGTCGCCGATCTATTTTCAGGCATCAAAGAAGGCGTATATGCCCGCAATTGGTTGGGGGGAATGACGAATGGCGAGATGTTTACATTTAGCGCGGGCGAAGCGTGGATGATTCGCGATGGCGAAATTGCCGAACCCGTGCGGGATGTCACTCTATCGGGAAATGTGTTTAAAACTCTAGAGGATATCGAAGGAATTGGCGATGATTTTGAGTGGGATGAGTCTGGCGGCTGTGGAAAAGCCGGACAAGGTGGCTTGGCGGTTGGAGTTGGTGGTCCGAGTTTACGAATTCGCGATGTCGTTGTTGGCGGCGAGGAGGACTACGATGATGAGGAGTGAACCATGATATTTTGGACAGTCGATTGACAAAGTACCCGTACTCGTCTGCTGCAATCAACCCGACTTCTTCAAGAAGTCGGGTTGCTGCCCTAGCCAGCTTGTAAGTAATTAAACTAGACTAAAGCTAATACTGGAGATGCCGCTAACTGAATTTCACTAATTAAATTAACACCAGATGAATCAATTTCTTGAAGATGTTCAAGCTTTAATTTAATTCGTCCTTGAAGTTTAGGTAATAATTCTGCCCACTGAATTGGTGCTAGTTCACCTGTGAGCGCGATCTCTAGATGTTCGGTAATATCTATATCTTCGCCCATCATTAGATTCATCACAATGCTAGATACCAGCATATTGGCAGATTCTAGATCTTCGACATTAGTAGTGTCAATTAGTAATGTTGGTCGATTGAATTCCGAACTTTGAGCTAGATTATAGCAAACACTTGCAATCTCTTCGCCTAATTTCTCTTCATCTTGCGACCAATCAGGGAAGATAATTAAGTTTTCCTGACCTAATGGTAGATGAACTAAAGTTTGTTCGATTAAAACAGACTTAACGATATCGCCCATTTTAGCCCAGGAAAATTGTTGTACCTGTTCCAATCCGGCGGTGATTAAAGCTGCTCTTACTTGGGGTTTTTGGACTTCACATAGAGCTTCTGCCATGCCATCGATATCATTATCAAATACATAGATAGCCGCCTCACCAGCAACTTCAGGAATTGAAGCATTAGGGCAAGTAATCACTGGGCAACCACTAGCCATAGCTTCGACAATTGGCAAACCAAAACCTTCATATTTAGAAGGATATATTAACGCGATCGATCCTGAATAAGCAATACTTAATTCGCGATCGTCTAATCGTAAACAGTGAACATTAATACCGATAGTGTATTGCCGATATTCAGCACTTAAGATATCGCCACCAGTCACAACAATTTCAAATCCTGATTTGGTAGAAAGTTGTGCAAATGCTTGTAAGAATAACTCTGTATTTTTGTATCCACCACCAGCACCAATGATAAAATATGGCTTGGTAATACCATACTTGTAGCGAAATTCAGCTAGCTCAGAAATAGTTGCTGGTTTAAATGTAGATTGAACACCACAATGAGCAACGGTAACTGTGTTTGGATCGATATCTGCATGAATTTCAATTAAATCTTGAGCAGTATGTTCAGAGATCGTTAAATATGCAGATGCATGTTCGATCGCATATCGTTTTTCCTGCCACATTGGTTGATTGAGATCGAAGCCCAAGACTTCAGGTACCATATCATAACCCATGAAGACAGAGGGGGTTTCTAGGGGCGTAGTGTAGTAAGTAGAGATGAATAAATCTGCACCTAGTTCATCACAGACTTGCTGCAACATTGCTCGATCAGCATCTGTTTGAGCGTAATCATAGGCAGGGATTTGACAATAAGTAACCCCAGAAATTTTTGGTGCAGTATTTGCCCGATCTAACACAACTATATTCTTGATAAAGGGTGTTTGTGACCATTCTTCTAATAATGACTTCCAGACGCGAGCAATTCCAGTCTGATAAAGTTGGAAAAATACTCCATCAATGAGAATTCTCGGTGTTGGTTGAGTGATTTTACGAACTTTTGCGGCTACTTCCTGCGGCGGCAAGAATCGCCATTGCTGGTTAGTTTTGTCTTTCTGGGCAATTGGTACGATGCCTTGTGATTCGGCAAGATTGACTTGAGTTCCATCCCCAACCCAGGCAAAATAGTCTCGTAAGGAAACTGGAAATTTAGTCGTTTCTTGCAATTGTGTCCATTGAGCCACAGCTTCCTTATAACCATAGTATTGCTCTTTAAATTGCAATTGTGCTGTGGTGGCATAAGCAAAATGCTGAAAAACTAACCCAGCTTGTTCGGTTTCGGCGTGGAGGAAAGGGTTAATCGCTGCTAGATTTTGATACTGATCATCGGCAATCTGTTCGACTAATACTGGCGGTTCATGTGCTGCCCAAAATGCGCCTGGCTTGAATTTCCAGGTACGAAGCCAATCTTGATTGGGATTTTGAGCATAGCAATTACGAGTACTAATCAATAGTTTCTCACCCACAAAATACCAGCACCAATAAAATGCCGCCGTTTTATCAGGGTGATTGATAAATAGTTGTCGGGCAGTATTTAGCTGCTCCAATGTCCACAATTCATCAACATCTACTTGCCACAACAAACATTCTGTTTGAATATTTGCCAGTGGTGCATTTACCATTTCTCGTTTACCATCCCAGAAAACACCTGTTGGTTTGCGGTAAATAGTGATATTGTCTGGATATAGTTGGGCGAGTTGATCTAGATATTCGGTTGTACCATCATTGCTCAGTCCATTACGATGAATTTCATCACTAATGCTGCCACCAAATTGAACACTCCAACCAGTATCATGTTTTAAATCTGCTACCCCTTCCACAATATGCCAGTGCCAGTTGCAAGTAAGTTGTTTGAAGATGTCAATATGGTAGGGGATATATGGTTGCCCATTTAAAACAATGGTGAAAAAGTGAATTGGTAGTGCTGGAAAAGCAATATAGTTTTCATAAAAAGCATTAGAATCACTCACCTCTTCGCCAATCGCACCATCAGCAGTAATTCGATGACATTCGTATCCATATTTTCGCAAGATATCGAATGTGGCATTAGCCGTCCGATCTAATCCCTCCAACATTTTCTGAGATATTTCAAATTGGATATAGCCAACTTTCTGATTACTTAGTAGATCGATCGCACCCTCTAATGTATCACTCTCAGCCCCTTCGACATCAATTTTTAAATAATCAATTTTTTCGATTCCATGAGCTTTGCAAAAAGAATCTAAAGTAATTCCTTCTACAGTTTCGGTTTTCACGATCGGGACATATTCACCAGAACCATTGGGATTGAGCATTTCTGGTCTACCAATACTATTCCAGACTGAAAAATCTTCTGGAAATTCATTAAAGACAATCGGAATATTTGCTGAGTAAGTTGCTTTTTGATGTGCTTGAACATTATCACATTTGGACTGCTTTAATCTTTCCTCTAGTTTTGTAAAAGTACTTGAAGCTGGTTCAAAAGTGTGTACTGTACCTGAACTACCCACGAGTCTACTGAGGATGATCGCATAGTCGCCAATATTTGCACCGACATCCAAAACTAACATTCCAGGCTTAACTAGTTTTTTCAACAGTCTCCGCTCAGAAATTTCGTGAGGGGCTAAATTGTCACCCGATTCACTTAATCGCTTGAATACAGAATAACCATTGCGAACAACTGTATTTTGACTAATCAGAATATAATTAGGATCGGCAAGCAACTGTTGATGATTGGTATGATTTTTAAAAGTTGTGATGTCATCTAACAGAATAAATTTACTGCCATAGACTTCTTTTAGTTCGGAAATACCAGTGAATTCTGAGCCATCAATCAAGACTAAATCAAAATTATCAATTTGGTTGTCTTGCTTTACTTGTCTGATGCCATTCGCAGACACTCCCGCATTTCTGACGTATTCAATATCCTGCTGTAACCATCCCAGTACTTGCTCTAGGGGATATTTTTTGAGATCACTATTACTATTGTGATAAAAATCAATTACTTCCGATCGATCTGGAAATTCTTCGATCGCGACAGAGGAAACATTATAGCATTTGACAAATTGTTCATGTTCGTATCGCTGCTTTAACTCCGCAAATCTAGGTTGCGAGACTTCCATACAAAACAACTGTGGTTGATTGGGATTGTCCCGCAATCCTGTGACAAAAGCTTCTGTACTACCGCCACCTGATGATGAACCAATTTCTAAAACTGTTTTAATATCTGCTGTTCTAGCAATCTCTTGAATAATTGCATAAAATTCATCGTGTTTAATTTCGGGAGGGATCAAAAAATTAAGTTCGGAATTGCTAATTTCATTATTCATAGTGATGCTTCTATTCAGGCTACATTAAAGTTTCGATCAGGAATCGACCCCAGCAACAACAGTAAGACAATGTACTCATCTAGTAAAAATGGCAGGATTTATGACTAGTCAGGGACTTTGAGCCTTTACTAATTTACCCACGGACTATTTAGAGGATGGGGCTGATTGCTGAGGTGCGCTTGGTTTTAGAGTACCCACTTTTTTGGCATCTGCGATCTGTTTGTCCAGAAGTACGAGCAATTCTTGGTATTGCTTATTAGCGGGATTGAGTTTAACGAGTTGTTCGAGCGCGATTCTGGTACCAGGCGCATCATTGCGACGCATCCGAATCTCTACTAGCCCTCTTAGTGCGGTTTGATTCTGGGGTTCACGTTTCAAAACTCCCTCGAAACCTCTCTCTTCGGCTTGAAGTTGGGCATTCTGAGATTGGGCGGCATTTTCACTGTTCGCAGGTTGATCAACCGATTTACCAATTAAACCGCTTAGTCCCAATACGCTCGAAGCTAAAAATGCCATGCCAGAGCCAAGCAGAATGACTTTTGTTAAGGGACTTTTTTTCATGATTCACTTTACTCCTGGTAATTACGGGGTGGCTCTGATGTCTGAGTCAGACTAGAGCTATTTCTTTAAGTTACCAACTTTCGGCTATTAACTATCATTTTGGATCGAAGTTAGCTAAATCTATGTCAGTATCCATACCAACTTCAGTTTGGGATAAATTCAGTGCAAAACTATCCCAGGTATCGCCTCTATTGGGGCAAATTGGATGTATTTCGGGGGCTTTTGCAGTCGTTGTTTCGCTCCAAACTCCTCAATTAGCATCACTCAAGCTTCAGCGAAACAGTCTGAGCAAGGCTGATCTTCAGCAAGAAGAGGCTAGATTGAAAGTACAACTTTCGGTTGCTAAAATTCTCCCAACATTTGGATTTGATAATCTTGTCGCTGACTGGTATTTCATGGATTTTCTCCAGTATTTTGGTGATGCTGAAGTCCGTAAGCAAGTTGGATATGGAGCGGCAATGGACTATTTTGAGACAATTCTCGATCGCGACCCCCGATTCCTTTATGCTTATTATTACCTCTCGAATACGGCTGCTCTCTACGCTGGAGAACCAGAACGATCTGTTAGTCTGATGGATCGAGGATTGAAGTCACTGTCGCCCAAAGTTCCCGATCGCAGTTACTATATTTGGAGGCTCAAGGCTGTCGATGAGTTACTATTTTTAGGGAAAGTCCCCGCTGCTCGAAATTCGATGCTCAATGCGGCAAGCTGGGCTAGGCAATATGCCAATCCAGAGGGTCAAAATGTTGCTAAGATTTCCCAAGATACAGCTAATTATCTAGCGCGTAACCCCAAGAGCAAACAAGCGCAATTCGATGCGTGGAATATGGTTTTAGGTACAGCAGTAGATGATTTTGTGATTAAGCGAGCGATCGCCGAAATTAGAGCTACTGGTGGTAAGGTTACAATCAGTCCTACCGGGGAATTTAAAGTGGAAGCTCCAGTTAATGATTAGTTAAGAGTTGAGAGTTGAAAGTTGAAAGTTGAAAGCGATGCTTGCGTAACCCCTAACCCCTAACCCCTATTCCCTATTCCCTGCCCCTACATGGATTTACTAGAATACCAAGCTAAAGAATTGTTTCGAGAGGTGGGAATTCCAGTTTTGCCATCTCAACGGATCGATCGACCGACGGATCTCAAAGCATTGCGGATTCCCTATCCGGTAGTATTAAAATCACAGGTTAGTGTAGGCAATCGCGGCAAAGCTGGCGGGATTAGGTTTGTCGAGAATACTATCGATGCGATCGCGGCAGCGCGGACGATCTTTAATTTACCGATTTTGGGTGAATATCCCAGAGTATTATTAGCCGAGGCGAAGTATAATACAAGCCAGGAATTTTATCTGGCAATTGTGATCGACAGATTGGCTTGTCGTCCGGTATTACTGGGATCGAGCGATGGGGGAATGAATATTAATGCCTTTTTGAATCAAATTCAGCAGGTAGTTGTCTATGACGAGTTTTCATCTTTTTATGCGCGTCGGCTCGCGCTAAAAATGGGACTTCAGGGCGATTTGATGTTGGCTGTGAGTGAGATTATCGAGAAAATGTACATCTTGATGCAGTCTCAGGATTTGGACTTAGTAGAAATCAATCCAGTAGGAGTCGATCGCAATGGCGCGGTGATGGCACTAGATGGCAAAATTAGTGTCAATCATCATGCTGTCGGTAGACATCCAAATCTCCAACCGTGGCAAGTTGTGGATAGTGTTCGCAATCGATTGCGGACACTATCACCGTTATTTACGGATGTCGGGAATATCAGTATCCTCTGTAGTGGCAATGGTTTGGCTCTAGCCATGTTGGATGGGATCGCTCAAGGTGGGGGTAAGGTGGCTCAATGTATCGTCGTCGATCCCGCTTGTGGCGAAGAAATCCAAATCGCGCTCGATCGTCTCGGAATTTACAATCAAGATCTCGTCGAGTCAAGTACGATAGATGTCTTGCTCATCAATTTGGTAGGGAGCGAGATCGATCGATTTCAACAAATTATCCAATATTTACCTCACCACCAAAATCTCACAATCATCTGGCGAGTCTTGGATCAGGATCGCGACAGACTGGCTGGATTGCTCCCATTATCAATTAAACTCGTTACCAATTTTGATCGGGCGATCGCCCAAACTCTAGCAATTGCTAAGGACTAGGCTTTAGGCTTTAGAAAGAGTAGAGACAAAAGTGCCCTTCAATACCTCCCAACTTTCAACTTTCAACTCCCATCTCCCCCTCCTCATGACGATCGATCTTCAACCAGCTAGCCGTGTTTTAATTCAAGGAGTGGACAATCCTCTCGCAATCGCGGCAATTAGCCGAATGCTAACTTATGGTACTAATATCGTCGGGATTATTATTGCCGGAAGCGGTGGTCAAAAGCTAGGAGATTTGCCAATATTTGATCTAGTAGAAGAAGCACAAGCGGGATTAGGATCGATCGAAACTAGTTTAATCTTTGTGCCTGCTTATGAAGTACTAGATGCTGCTCTCGAAGCAATTGCCGCAGGTATTCCTCAATTAGTCATTGTCACCAGAGGTGTACCACCGCTAGATACGATCCGGTTATTGCGTCAGGCAAGTATTACCAATACCTTGATTCTCGGTTCTGGGAGTGCGGGAATTATCATACCCAATCAATTATTACTCGGTATCTACCAGCCCCAATTATTTAGTCCTGGTAAAGTGGCGATTATTAGCCGCAATCAGAGTTTAACCGCCGAAATTGCCAGTGAATTAAATCAAGCAAATTTAGGTCAATCGATTGTTATCCATATCGGCAGCGATCCACTAGTTGGCTCCTCCTGCCGCCTCTGGCTGGAATGGCTTCAATCAGACCCACTCACCGAATCGATCGTCCTTGTCGGCGATATTTGCTGGGATTCAGAGGCGGCAACGGCTGCTTATCTGCTAGTGCAGCAGGGGAAACCTGTAGTTGCCTATTTAGCTGGGATTCATGCCAGTACGCCGCACCCATTGACTGATGCGGCGATCGTTTTGAGCCATACGCTCTCGAAACCGATCCATAATGCGGATACTATTCAACAACGAATCGAGACTTACAAGCGGGCGAAAATTCCTGTCGCGAAGAAAATCGGGCAAATTCCCCATTTGCTCAAAAAATTAGGAAACAAGATCTAGGGCGTGTCATCAATTAGGTAAAGTCCAAAATTCACCAAGACGATAAGATTGCGGCGAGGATTAAAAGGCGATCGAACGGATGGAAGAAAAACTCATCCTATACCTGTGCCTGAGTCAATTAATTCAAACCTTGATCGACGAACACCGCGCCAAAAACCTCGGCGACATTGACAACAGAAGGGCTTCCGAAAAGTCATAATACTTCCCAGAAACCCTCATATATCAACTTTTCCAACCTATGGACGTACCCCGACTCGAACGGGGGACCTCATCGATGTCAACGAAGAGAGAATAGATTTACAAGCCTTATCATGCAAGGCTTATAGCCACTTAAAATAACTGCATGGGCTATTTTATGGGCTTGTCTTACTTTTAGCCTGTTATGAGTGGTTTGTCAACTCTATTTAGTAATATAAGCTATGCTTACCTGGCAAGAAAATCCTTATTTTGGATTTCTGGCAAAATCTAAAATAGCGATCGTGCTTATTCCAGTTTTGGGTGATAGCTACCCAATGAAAAATTCTCTGCCCGATTGCTACATCGATCGAGGAATAGTCCAAAAAATTAATGGCTAGAAGCTGTCGATCGAGTATCGTCTCAACAGAAATCAGTAGCTTAAAAATAGCAAGGAAAGAAGTAAATTCTGGGGCGCAAAGGGTGAGAATTTTGACTCTAGCAAAGGGACTGGGAGATGTGTTGGTGGAGCGGTTACGAAAAGCAGGAATACAGCTTGAAGTTTAGATGATGCGATCGAATCCAGCAGATTATTCCTTAATAACGATCGCGATCGAGCCACTTTAACGGACTTTCACTCGAAAACCTTGAATCCGCCGCACCTGCTCGACTTGCGCTAGAGTTGGAAAAGTATCTGGTGCGTAAGCATGAATCCCATATAGATCGACATTCAATAACCGACCATCGCCACTGATTCCCAAAGTCGCGTAGTTAAAGGTATCTGGCGAGTAGAAATCTACTGGTTGCCGATGAATGTCCGCATCAGGATCGCCCTCGCGAAAGACCTGCTGGAGTCCAGGGAAATGAGGATCTAAACCGACTGGATCTAATCCTTTAGTCCGTTGAAACCCAGCTAAAGCATTAGCTAACACTGAAATAGTCTGAAAACTTCGATTGATTAATTTCTCTGGCCCACCCGCCCCCAGCGGCCCAGCGATGATCGTCCAACAGTGCGGTACGAGTTGACGTTGGTTGGGTTTAGTTAGATCCGGCAGATAACTAAGTTCGTTGACGCGGTATTGATGGTCGTCGGTCGATAAAAACACCACGTTTTCAATCCGCTCGTCGGCAATAAACTTGAGGAGACGGTTGCGTTCCGCGCGATAGCCCCCAGCCCAAGATTTACCTCCATCGTCCCCCATTTCATCGATCGGGGATGAGATTGCCACGATCTTCCACCGCACCCCGTCGGCTTGCGATTGTCGGAGCGTTTGCTCGAACCAAGCGAGTTGTGTCTTACCTAGCATCGTGCGCTGGGGATCATCCACTCTGGTGCCCGCATCATCTTTCCCCGTTGCTGTTTTCAACCGGATATCGCGATAGGATCGATCGTCTAAATTAATGAGGATCGCATTTGCCCCCCACCTTTGAGCGAAGTACAACTGTTGGGTACGATCGGTGCGGGGGTCGGTTGGTGCCGATATCATCCGTTCCCGAATCGGCTGATAATCGCTGTAGGCACGCACCAGGGTTTTAAAACCTGGGGTCTGGTTGATGAAAGTACCGCTGGTGTTGACATCGTTACTAGGAGCGGTACCATTTACGCCTTTGCCATTCGCACCTGCGGCTGCGCCACCTTCACTATATTGGTGGTTGCCCAGCTCGTGGTTATCTAGGAGGGTGTAGTTACCCTGCGCGGCAAATAGGGGTTGTAGGCTAGGCAATCCAGTGGGTGCAATCGGGTCGAGATTTTCGCGATATTTACGATGGTAATCTTTGAGAGCCAGTGGCAAATCGACGGCGGGATCGGCTGCGGCGGGCGAAATCGAGCTTTTAGTCTCGTAGATGGTATCGCCGATAAAGATGAAAAAGTCTAATTTGAGCTTTGAAAAAGCTTGGGCGAGAGGGTACGGTCGCCATTTACCATCAGCGTCGCCACTGAAGCCAAATTTTACGGGTATGGCAGCTTGAGATTTAGGAGCGGTACTGAATCTACCGATCGGGCTGGTTGCGCCACGCGGAGTCCGAAAGCGATAGTAATAATGGGTGCCGCTGGCTAATCCCTCTGCTTCCAGTTTGAGGGTATAGTCGCGTTCTGCTTGGGTGGAGGCTGTGAAGGTGCGATCGATCTTTTTAAACTTGCGATCGGTGGTGACTTCCAATATCAATGGTTGGACGATCCCTTGTAAATCGCTAGCTTGAGCCGTCCGCGTCCAGAGGATCGCGCTAGTTTCGGTAGTATCGCCAGCCGCAATTCCCGTGTAGACAATGCTCCTCGCGGCGGTTGTAAATGCTCGATCTACTTGAGCTAGACATATACAACAAACGATCGTGGCGACGATAATTATTAATCGAACTGAGGTGTGTTTCAGGCGAATTTGCCTAGATATATTACTAAGTTTCATGTGTTTTCCTCCTGACAACAAAGTCACCATTAGTGCGTAAAAACTCATTGGTCTTTGACCTACCGGAGGTAATCGATAATCTCATGCCATTTATCTTCAACTAAAATATCCTGTTCGATCGTTATTTTAGATTGACAGCAAATAATGGCGCGAGCGATTTAACACCCTCTTGAGTACGATCGGCAAAATTCAAGTACTCACTAATGCCAAATGCTTCTTCGGTAGTTCGTAACAGGGAGTAGTGATTATAAGGAGTCGGATCGACTAAACCACGGGCACCATGATTGGTAATTACAATCGTGGCAATCTTACCCCCGCCAAAGTTAGCCTGACTTTTGGGGTCGAAACCGCAACAACCTGGGTTTGGTTTTGGGCGGCCATCATCTTCATCCCAGGTAATGACGATCGCATTATTTTTAGTTGATTTCCACAGGGGAGAATTAGTAATTTGGCGAACGGTTTCGCCTATTTTTGCGTCTCCAGTGGCAATCAAATTCGCGAGATTGGGACACCTAGCTAATCCGTGCATTTCATTACATTGATTGAACACAATGTGACTATAGTTGGGGACGTTACCAGTTTGTAAGTCGGCGGTGAAACGATCGATACTGACTAATTTGGCTAATTCTTTGGGATCTGACTGCACCTTTTTGAAATTAATAAACCCGTTGTGTTTCGAGGCGTAGAGGGCATCAGCGTCGCTGGGATAAGTCGTCCCTTTGTATCCCACACTGGGAATGCTCTCAAAATAACCTTTCCAGGTTAGTCCTTTTTCTTCAAGCTGGTCGATTAAGCTTCGGCTGGCGATCGTGTGATTGACACCATGACTGCCTGGGGTATTTACATCGGCATCGAATGGGGCATCATCATGGATGCCAAAGGTGCTGCCGCCAAGAATAGCGACATAATTTCCCTCACTGGGATGGACGATGCCATAGTAGTTGCTAGCCAACCCATAGGTACGAGCTAATTGATTGACGATCGGCGCGTTGGGATTGCCGATAATTTGTTCGTAAGCTTTATTTTCCTCAATAATCACAAAGATATGGTCGTACAAAGGGATCTTTGCGATTGATGTAGCGATCGTGGTCGCTGCTGGAGTCGATGATGAAGGTGAATTAGTTGCTGAGTTTTGAATTGCTCCATAGGCGAGCGCAACAACTAAACCGACTATGGCTAAGAAGATTAATCTGATTTTCACGTTCGTCACCGTGCGATTGGAACACGATCGATCCTAATCTAGATTGGGCTACATCAAAATCCAATATTTCCTGAGAGTCGTGCAAAAGGAGATCTCATATTGCAAAGATTAAATCTATGTCAATATATTACAATATGTTGCTAAAAGTTTTCTTTTCTTGCTCAAAAAAGATTGTCGAGTACGCTATCTATAGCGGAAATAGATTTAATTATTACCACTAAATTTAAATCTCCACCTAAATTCCAGGCTTAATAGAACTTTCTGTACACTTGCTGATGCTGTTGGCGAAGTCAAAAAAAGCTTGTATTTAGGTAAGTTGCTTGAGCAATGAAACGATCGAGAGTAATCTGGATTTGCTACATTTGCTTCAGACTGGAGCTAGAGCAGCAAATCGAGAAATTCGGGTTTTTGCATG
>JANYIT010000367.1 GCA_025358725.1 Chamaesiphon sp. GL140_3_metabinner_129_sub | reverse complement strand
ATTAAGCGACTGGCTCGTAAAACCATCTGCTTTTCTAAATCTGTTGTGATGCACGATATTGTGATTGGTTTGTTTATCAATCGGTTTGAATTTGGGTGTGCCATTTAACCTCCTCTCCACAGATCTAGAACATTACCGCTTCTATGATACTTCTTTCCACAGATTCAGAACATTACCATATAATTATAGTTTTGTGCCTAGGGTTGATATTGATGAATAAGGATAATTACCGGATTGAGCAGGATTCAATGGGAGAACGTCAAATCCCAGCCTCTGCCTATTATGGCATTCAAACTTTGCGAGCGATCGAGAATTTTCCGATTAGTGGATTGAAGCCACTGGCTACCTATGTTGATGCTGGTATTTTAATCAAAAAGGCAACAGCGATCGCTAATGAACGACTAGGTTGTATTCCCCAGGAAATTAGTCAAGCTATCGTCACCGCCGCCGATGAGATTTTGCAGGGAAATTTACGCGATCAGTTTGTGGTAGATGTCTATCAAGCTGGTGCGGGGACTTCTCATCATATGAATGTGAATGAGGTACTAGCCAACCGTGCGCTCGAACTATTGGGAGATATTAAGGGTAATTATCAGCGCGTGAATCCCAACGATCATGTGAATTATGGTCAGTCTACCAATGATGTGATTCCGACAGCTATTCGGGTGGGAGGATTACTATCACTTACTCATACCTTATCTCCAGCCTTGGCTAGCGCGATCGCTGCATTGGATCAAAAAGCGATAGAATTTCAATCGATCGTCAAATCTGGACGCACCCACATGCAGGATGCGGTACCAATTAGATTGGGGGATAGTTTTGGAGCATTTGCCCAGATTTTGCGCGATCATCAGGGGCGAATTACCACCGCAGCGGGAGATTTAACTAAATTAGGTTTAGGTGGGAGTGCGGTGGGGACGGGATTGAATACTCATCCTGACTATCGATCGACAGTAGCCCAAATTTTGGGAGAATTAATCGGACAACCACTCACAGTTGCCCCCAACTTGATGGCGGCGATGCAAAGTATGGCACCATTTGTAAATGTCTCTGGCAGCCTCCGCAATCTCGCAGCAGACCTCGTTAAAATCTCCCATGACCTCCGCTTAATGGATTCGGGACCTAAAACAGGATTAAAAGAAATTCAACTGCCTCCCGTTCAACCTGGCTCATCAATCATGCCAGGGAAATACAATCCAGTGATGGCGGAGATGATTTCGATGGTCTGTTTTCAGGTGATGGGATTCGATCGATCGATCGAAATGGCTGCCCAAGCGGGACAATTGGAATTAAATGTGATGATGCCGCTGATTGCCTATAATTTGATTCACAGCATTGAGATTTTAGGTAATGCGATTAAAGCTTTGACTGAGCAGTGTATCGTCGGCATTACTGCCAATCCCGAACGCTGTCGCGATTATGCCGAGGGGAGTTTAGCACTGGTAACGGCACTCAATACTCACATCGGTTATCTGAATGCGGCGAAAGTGGCGAAGGAGTCTTTGGCTACAGGTAAATCGTTGCGTCAAATTGTGTTGGAACAGGGATTGATGGAGCCAGAGTTGTTGGCGCAGGTATTGGATTTGGAAGCGATGAGTCAATTGCCTTCTTAACGAAAATGCCTGGAGACTAAAGTCTCCGCTCATGATGCGAAGTCCGCGTAGGCGGACTGAATTTCCTAATACGATTCGGTTAAACAAATAGTTGTTCTCAAACTAGTCCGCGTAGGCGGACTTTGCATCACTAGCGGCGGTTTCAACCGCTGGCTGGCTGGCTAACTGACTAACTTTGGTCATAATTGACGACAAAATGCGGATTGCAGCAGTTTTATTTTTAAAAACCAGCATCTGATTCGATCGATCACAGTCCACGATTTTAATCACAATTAATCGGCATTACTGAATTGATGTATGGTTCATCATTTTTGGAACCAACAATTATCCCATCTCCCCCCTCTAGACAATTAATCACAGTCCCGATTTTAGCTAAAATAATCTTAACCAATCACCTTATCGGCAATGGTTCAAACACCGATTAAATCCATCTCGATTGAAACTTTCCTCAAGCTGCCAGAAACAAAACCTGCCAGCGAGTTTATCGACGGTCAAATTATCCAAAAACCGATGCCGCAAGGAAAACACAGTACCATCCAGCGCGACCTTGTAAATGCAATCGATTCAATCCTCAAGGCTGATAAGATTGCGCGTGCATATCCAGAACTACGTTGTACCTTTGGCGGACGTTCGATAGTTCCGGATGGTACAGTATTCGTTTGGAATCGTATTCCCCGCGATGAGGATGGAAGAATCGCGAATGTATTTGCACTCGCACCTGATTGGACGATTGAAATTCTCTCCCCCGACCAAAGCCAAACAAAAGTCGTCCGCAATATCCTGCGCTGCCTGAGCCACGGCACCCAAATGGGCTGGTTAATCGACCCAGAAGAAGAACTAGTATTTGTCTATTTTGCGGACACTCTAGGGACGCTAGACCAACAACCAAAGATTTCCATCTTTGAAAACAAGGAAGATTTACTACCCGTTCCTGAATTTGCCAAGTCATTTCAACTGACTCTCGGTCAATTGTTTAACTGGTTAGAAGAATAACTTAAGTTACTAGTGCCAGTAGTCTAAGAAAAAATGGCAGCTAGTTTGGTATTCTGGATCTTGTGCCTATTAAAGAAAATCGCCGATCGACGGCTATATAAAATGACAGATATAAACCAAGAACCGCTATTATTGCGCGCTGCTAAAGGTGCGACACTCGATCGACCACCAGTTTGGATGATGCGTCAAGCCGGACGCTATATGAAAGTTTATCGCGACTTGCGTGATAAATATCCCTCATTCCGCGATCGATCTGAGAAAGCCGAATTAGCGATTGAAATCTCCCTCCAACCTTGGCGTGCGTTCCAGCCAGATGGAGTGATCATGTTTTCCGACATCCTCACGCCGCTACCAGGCTTGGGCATCCCCTTTGATATCATCGAGAGCAAAGGGCCAATCATCGAGCCAGCAATTCGCTCTCAGGCACAAATCGACGCACTTCATCCCCTCGATCCTGAAGAGTCTCTCCCCTTCATCAAAGAGATTCTGGGCACCTTACGTCGCGAAGTTGGCAATAAATCCACCGTCCTCGGCTTTGTCGGCGCACCTTGGACATTAGCAGCATACGCGATCGAAGGTAAAAGCTCCAAGGACTACTCCAACATCAAAGGGATGGCCTTCCGCGAACCAGCGATGCTCCATAGTTTACTAGCAAAAATTGCTGATGCGATCGCTGTATACGTCCGTTATCAAATCGATTGCGGTGCTCAAGTCGTCCAAATGTTTGACTCTTGGGCGGGACAACTCAGCCCCCAAGACTATGAAACTTTCGCACTTCCCTATCAGCAACGGGTAGTCCAGCAGGTAAAAGCGACTCACCCCGATACACCCCTAATTCTCTACATCAGCGGTAGCGCAGGCGTATTGGAACTGATGGGTAAATCTGGCGTGGATATCGTCAGCCTTGATTGGACTGTCGATATGGCAGTGGGAAGGCAGCGGATTGGGGCGCATTTGGGCGTACAAGGAAATATGGATCCCTGTGCATTGTATGGTTCCAAAGACTTTATTCGCGATCGCATTATTGATACAGTTCGTAAGGCTGGTAAAACCGGACATATCATGAATCTCGGTCATGGTGTCTTACCAACTGTACCTGAAGAAAATGTTGCTCACTTCTTTGAAACTGCCAAGAATGTTGATAAGTTGCTCTAACTATTTCAGCTCATTAGGATTGCAAATATAGCAACTATCAAGGTTATTCTCTAAAAACTATGCCGCCATACACCCGACTTCTTCAGGAAGTGGGGTGTATTTTTTTAGTAATGACTATTCACTGCGTAAAGCTGTAATGGGAGTTAACCGTGCAGCATTCTGCGAAGGAATCACACCTGCTAATAATCCCACGACAAAAGACAATCCAAATCCTCCCACAACCGACCATACTGATACAATAAAGGGAAATTGAAAGGTGTTTGCCGTAACAAAGGCAACCAAAATTCCGACGACAATGCCAATAATGCCGCCAGCGATCGATAGCATCACAGATTCAGCTAGAAATTGATGTAGAATACCTCTATTTGTAGCTCCAAGTGCTTTGCGAATCCCGATTTCTCTGGTGCGCTCGACTACGGAAACTAACATAATATTGGCGATGCCAATCCCACCAACAATCAGTGAAATTCCGGCGATCGCGACTAACATCACGGTGAATAAACCTACCACCGTTGTAAAAGTTTTCACAACACCAACTTGACTTCTGACATTAAAATCATCTGATGTAGATGCCGAAAGATTATGCCGCATTCGCAGGAGATTGGTAACTTGGAACTCAGCTAATTTCATCTCTGCCTGACTGTTCGTTTTGACATAAATTCCATTTACCGCCTTGCCGCTCAATGAATTATTTCCCACAATTCGGGAAGACATATTAGTAATCGGAATAAATACTTGATCGTCTCGATCGATCGAACCTTCCGATCCTTTTGGTTCAAATGCGCCAATAATTTCATAACTATTTTTGCTTTCAATTCGGAGTTGTTGTCCGAGGGGATTACCATCAGTGCCAAATAGTTCTTTCAATAGCGTCGAACCCAGAATTGCCACAGGTGTGGACTGTTCCATTTCCTCAGCCGTAAAAAATCGGCCTTGGGTAAGTTCGGTATTTCTGGCTTTGAGATAATTCAGATCGATGCCGACAAGATTAGTGGCATGATTGGTTTGTCCAGTCACAACTTGTCCGGGACGTTGAAGATAGGCGGATACGTATTGAGCGGTTTTCACTTGTTCACGGATCGCCTGAGTATCTTCGATCGTCAGCGTGCTACTAGAACCAACCCCTCTACTAATACCGCCTGTTCTAGCCTCTCCTGGCAGAATCTGGAGCACATCAGTTCCCAGAGCTTGAATTTGTTGTTCGGTTGCTTTTTGGACACCTTGTCCCACAGAGGTAATCGCAATTACGGAAGCAATCCCAATAATCACCCCTAGCATTGTCAATAGAGTCCGTAGTTTGTTGCTCAACAAGGCTCCAATCGCAATGCTGACAACTTCGCCCATCGATACAGGGCGAAGACGGTAAGCCTTGTTCATTTCTTTCATGTAAATGATGTCAGGGGTCTACTCTAGTATAGGAAACTTGGCGATCAAAGGTGCAAGATGTGAGCATTCCAACAAAACCGCTCTGTACAACCTCAAGCCTAAAGCCTAAATCAGATTGCTTGAATCCATTCTTTGACTTGATATTCTGTCCAAATACCATTTACCCAATAAGGATCGGACTCAATCAAGTGGCGAACTTGCTGTTCTTGATCAGCTTCATAGATACCAAAAATTTTAGTAAGATCTTGAGTCGGGCCGATTGTCATCAGGATACCATCGGCTTTTTGTTGTGCTAGTCCAGCTAAATGCGCCTCTCGATAGGGTGCGCGTCTGTTGACGACATCCTCACAATAACTACCCCACAGCACATATTTGGTCATGACTATTAATTGATCGATCGAGCATAATTATAGCCTTTGTGCTTGAGCTTGTGAGCATCAAAGATCAATTTTAGACTCCCAATGATCCACGAGTCACACCTAATTGATTAATTAATTTTAACTCCTGCCACAATTCGGCACCGCTAATTTGACCACCTAATAATTGTTGATAATAGCCGATCGTTTGACTGACTTCTTCAGGTGTTTCATTCACAAATTCCAGCCGGAAATTATAGACACCTAATTCGATTAATCGGTGGATATATTCAGCCCCAGTTTGGGCAACACCATTGTAGACAGTATTTCGGCAACCTGCGTCGGCTTGCAAGATATGTTCGGTACCGACTCGATCGCGTAATTTGACTTGATGTTTGTCACAGGGACGACCACAATTGGTATAGTCAGTGCCTTCAGATAGAAAGGCGCAAAAGACGCAGTGTTCCATGTGAAACATCGGCATATGTTGATGGATGGTGATTTCAAACCAATCGCGGGGACAACTGCGGATCAGGGATGTTAATTGGTCGATATTCAGGTCATAGGAGGCTGTCAGCCGCTCCAAAGTATAGTTTTGATAGAAATGATCGGCAGCGAGGGGATTGGCGATGTTCAGGGCAAAATCACCGATGCAGCGTTCGGCTTTGAAGAATTCTAAATGGTCATAATTTTTGATTAGATAACCATCAGCATCACTCGATCGAACTTGTTCTAAGATCCAATTTTCGCCTGTTTTGGTAATTCGTGGTGGAGCGACAAATATTTGGGGTGGATTGGTTTTGGTGCTTGTGGCGGCGCGGACTAATTGGACGGCTTCGCGATATTTGCGCGGATCTTCTAGTTCGCAATAGATTGTAGTAACACCCGATTCGATCGCGGCAGGGATTTGGTCGAGTTTACGAACTAAGATATTTAGTTGAGGTGGTTGGAGATAAGCGTGCTCGATTGTGGGGAGAATGTCTGTTAATTGATTGGTTGGGGAGATTTTCCAGGGTTTAGGTTGACTACGAAGTTCGGTGAGTTTAGTTACTAGTTCTCGGCGCAAATGATTGAGTGCGCTGACGGGTATCATTAAGTCACCTTCGATCGAATTAGTCAGATTTCCCAGCTTAAATGGAGTATTTCCCAACCGTCCTAATTGGGATGTTAATTTCTCGGTAGTTAGGGGCTGATTTTGAGCAGGTACTAATAATATTTCAGACTCTACTTTAATAGTATGTCCGATCTCGTCACGGGCGATCGCAATTAACGGCTGATTAACTGCACCATGTATTTCGAGATCGATCGATCTTTGAAATTGGGGCACATCTCCCGCATAGGTTTGGCTCACCTGTTTATCCAATTCTGGATCGCTGGTTTTCCAAATTTTATCACCTATATATACGCGCCGGAAATCGTTCGCCCCGCGCCCAAATGCTAACATGATTTCTGAGTTATCATTACCACCACCAAATACCTCATAAACTCGCCCACCTTCTTCTCTTTCGTCTGGATGTCCACAATCAAAAACAATCCCATCACCTGGTTTAATTGGTGCAATTGGATTGATTGTAACTGCTTCTCGATCTGGATAAACTCGAATAACTTCTCCTAAATATACACCCCGCTTCTTCCCAAATCTGGCATGAACTAAAGCTTGATTATCAATCCCTTCAAACCATCCGGTATATAGTCCCCGTGAAAATGCCATTTCGAGATTGTATAAATCTTTTTCTGACTCAATTTGCGGCTCCAAATCTGCGACGATTTTGTCCAAAGCTGATCGATAAACTCGCGTCACACTAGCCACATATTCAGGTGTCTTCAATCGCCCCTCAATTTTAAGACAACTCACCCCACTTCTGACAATCTGCGGCAATACATTTAAACCTGCTAAATCTTGCGGACTGAGCAGATATTTCTTATCACCCAAATGATACTCTTGATCATCCACAATCAGATCGTAAGGCATCCGACAAGCCTGGGCACATTCACCGCGATTTGCCGATCGACCGCCCAAAGATTCACTCGTCAAACATTGCCCAGAATAGGCGACACATAACGCCCCATGCACGAATACTTCCAACGGCATCGACACCTTTCGATCCCCCAGTTGTTGCTTAATTTTTGTGATTTCGGCGATCGAACATTCCCGCGCCAATACAACTAAATCGCAGCCCAATTCATGGGCAAACTCCACCCCCACCGCACTCGTCACCGTCATCTGTGTCGAAGCATGAATCGGAAAATCTGGCGATAAATGCCGAATTAACTTACAAATTCCGACATCCTGAACGATCGCCGCATCCACTCCCGCTAAAATCATACTGCGAAGATATTGCTCCGCTGCGAGCAATTCCTGCGGAAACACCAACGTATTCATCGTCACATATCCCTTCACTCCCCGCTGATGCAACCACGCCATCAGCTCCGGCAAATCGCCTACTGTGAAGTTCTCCGCCCGCATTCTGGCATTGAACCGCTCCAACCCAAAATAGATGGCATCCGCGCCATTCTCGACGGCTGCTTTGGCACATTCCCAGTTCCCTGCTGGTGCGAGTAATAAGGGGCGATGGGTTTGGGTGGGAGTGGAAATAGGTGCAGTTGGCATACAGTCGAGTTGGGAAAATCTACGCCCCTGTATTCTAGCCTTGTCGAAGACTCAAGCGTGGAGCATTTTGGGTGAAAGCGTAGATCTGAGGGTTGTCGCAGTAATAGTATTTACGCATTGGGGCGAGATGTGAGTCTACGATCTAGACTTCGATTCTAAATTCCACAATCTGCCCTTCCTCACTCCCAAATTTCATCTGCATTCCTGACTCCAACGGAAATTCTCCAGCGTGAACTCTGAGCCAGATCCCGTCACCAGTCAGCACATAACTGCCGAACCGAGAGAAGTCCCGTAGATAGTAGATCCCCTTGATCGGATTGCTGGTGGATGGAGCGCGAAAGATAATATCAGCATGGCGTTGGGAGATCCAAGGTTCGACAACGACTAAATCGTTCCCACTAGATCTACCGACTCGCATCAAACCACCCTTGATGGGAAAATCAGCATTGGTCTGAAAACTTAACGATCGCACATAGGCATTCGGAATCGATTGGGGAATATACGGAATCTCAGTAATTGCTGCCGCCAGTGGTTGGATTAGTTCTCCATTAAACTCTGGGTGCATATAGAGAATCGGTAACGTCCAAGCAGGTTGATTGAACTTATATAAAGTTAGCAGTTGTTGTCTGGCGATCGATACTGCTTCATCAATACTCAGCCGATGTGCTAAAGCCTGAGTGAAAGTCTGAATAAAGCTCAGAGCCTCGCGATCTGCGATCGTATCTCGCATGGCTAGCACCGCCGGAACACCATAGTGTAGCAGCACTTCAGCCAGACTGCTCCGAGGGACTGCCTGCTGTCGATGCTGATAAGGTTGTGCCCCCCAACAAGAATTAAATACAGCTAATTTGACTCCACACCTAACGAGTAATTGCGCCAATTCTGTGCCATTTAAACCACCCAAATCGTTGAGAATTAGCAATCCCCCATCTGGTGCGGGCATCCCATGTCCAGCATAGAAAAATACATTGTGCTGCTGACTCTCTAGCTTGGCAATCAGCGCGGCAGGAGTAGGTTGAACTAACGTATCAACCTGACAACTTGCTGGATTGAGTCGATTGGGGGGATTAAACCCGCTGGGCATCGTATTCTGTAGTACTTGAGCGATGGTAGCTGATTCCTGCTGGAGATCGAGCTGGGGACTACCAGGGATATTCTGACCGAGCACCAACAGGATTTTAATCGATCGATCGAGCCGTTGGGGTGGTAATGAATCGACATCGCTATTTGTTCGACTGAATAACACCTGTTGATTGAGCGAGATTGCTGGTTTCCCAGGCTGTGGCTGAATGATTTCCCACGGTAATGGAATCAAGTCTGGATCGCGGACTTCGAGGCGGATACGGAGCAATTTACCTTGACCAAACGCCATGCCCTGACTTTGAGCAAAAGCATTTTCCACTTGTCTACAAAATAACCACTTCCACAAATTCAATCCCAAGTGCTGCATCAGATTCGCACTATAAACTTGGGGTTGAGGCGCATCCACAGGGATCACAGCCATTAAATCTAGCTCAGCGATGCGGTGATTTTGATGACACGGCAGACAATAGGGTTTACTCCCCGGACTAAATAGCCCTTGCCATCCTAGCCAAATTTGAGAGAGATCGATCGTCCAATGGCAATTTTCAATTACATAGCCGCCAGGATATGGTGCTTTTAGCACCCAGATCGCATAGTTGTCTTCGGTTGCACCTAAACGCGCAACCGCAATATTTAGAGAAGGATGTTCATCCACGGACAGGGAATAGGAAATAGGGAATATGGAAGCTAAATTATTGATTAAGACAATCGTGTCCAGTGTCAATTATCGGCGATTTTGTTCCAAAGATTCTGTCAACAATTGACTGTTCCCATCGAGATCTCCTCAATCTGCTGCGAGTTGTCCCAAAGTCGCTATACTTACGCTTATCAGAACCTCCAACTATTCACCTTATGGGCTTGATTGAATTACTAATTTTATTGGGTTTAGGAGCAGGAACCGCCGGATTTATCGCCAAGTCCAACCGACGAAAACGCCTGGAAGCCTCTTTCTACCAGCTATTACGGCAGCAGGATAGCTGTATTTCATTAATTCAGTTGATGGCGATTTCTCAAGTGAGTAGCCAGACTGCCAAAATTTTTCTCGACGAACAGATGCGTTTACTCAATGGAATTCCAGAGGTTGATGATGACGGCGATACCTTTTATCGTTTTCCTAAATTACGACTACCAGATCTGCTCGCCAACGACGACTGGTAAATTTTAGCTAAAAGTTGAAAGTCTTGGCTCCAGCGGTTTCTCTTGATGTCCTGCTTTGCCAAAGCGTAGCGTCTAGCTCAGTACAAGAGCTGAAAGTTAATATTTGGGCTTTTATGATAAGGATTTGAATACTGAATCACGAGTAAAGTGAGCCAAAGTGGTGCTAGTTGAAATAGTAAGAAGGTTGATGGTAGTAGGATTGAGAGAAAATTAAGGAATGTAATGTTTTCGGCTCAGGGTCAGAAGTGGGTACCAGATCGGGACTATGATGAGAAAAATTTGTAAAGTTTCGTAAGAAGAGAACTTTAAACATATGGCTATTCCATTATTAGAATACGCTCCTTCCAGTCAGAACTCCCGTGTCAAGGGCTATGAAGTGGCTGGGGACGAGCAATCCAGAATATTTTCCACCGATAACTTGCTGTCTTCTGGTCAGATTGGCGATCTGATCGAATCTGCTTATCGTCAGATCTTCTTCCATGCTTTTGCGGCAGATCGGGAGAAGTTTCTAGAGTCCCAGCTTCGCAGCGGCCAAATCACTGTACGTGATTTTATCCGAGGCTTATGCTTATCCAATACCTTTACCAACAGTTTCTACAACCTCAATAGCAACTACAAGTTCGCCGAACATTGCGTTCAGAAGGTGCTAGGACGGGACGTATACAGCGAAGCTGAAAAAATTGCTTGGTCGATCGTCATTGCGACCAAAGGTCGCGCAGGCTTCATTAATGACCTGCTAAATAGCACTGAGTACTTGGAAAACTTCGGCGATAGCATCGTCCCCTTCCAACGTCGTCGGGTCTTACCTTCCGGTGCAAGTGAATTACCATTTAACATCCAATCTCCTCGTTACGATGCTTACTATCGTCGTAAACTAGGCTTCCCCAAAGCTTCTTGGCAAGCTGCTGTCCGTGGATACACTCCCCAAGACAAAACGCCCAAAGCAGGCTCTCCAGACCTGTTTACAGCAATGGCGAAAAGTCTTGGATCGATCGGCAATCAGCCTCAAACAATCTCTCCTTACAACATTGATTATCAAAATCTAGTACCTCGTCGCTAGGGCATTAATTTATATTAATTTTCAACCAAAAGTGACTATGTTCCCCTGTGAGATTTTGCAGGGGATTTTTGTGAAATTGATATCCATCATTGCTAGCCAGGAGACTCTACAGATGTGGGGTTGAGTATAAATGCCGCCGAACGTTGAGCTGTCACAGCAGAAACCTGAATTTGGACGATCGAAATCGAACTATCTTGCAACAAGAAATCCCGAACAGTGAGATTATCGCCACTATTAAATGTCGTCTCATAAAACACATCGCGAATCCCTGCGGAAATTATTAGTTTTAGGCAAGATAAGCAGGGTTCTAAGGTAACATAAATACTCGATCCGCCTGTTGAAATACCGTGTTTAGCAGCTTGGGCGATCGCATTTGCTTCCGCATGTACAGATCTAGATGGAAGAGTTTTGCTGGCATTACAAGCACTCAATTCGGGATAGCAATATCCCTGCGTCGTGCAATGTGCCGAACCCGATGGTGAGCCATTATAACCTGTCGATAATACTTGACGATCTTTAACAATTACTGCACCAACAGGAAAGGCTAAACAAGTAGATCTAGTGGCGGTTAATTTCGCCAACATCATGAAATATTCATCCCAAGTTGGACGCGAAGAAATATCGTACATTAGGCTTTAGGTTTTAGGCTTTAGACTTTAGGTTTTGAACTAGTAGATGATTAATTGCTTTGGTGTGTAGATTTGAAAAGTGAAAGGGTTCTTACCTGCCATCGTATCAGAGAAACTATTGATAAAGTGGAGTGGCAGATATGGCTCAAAGTCTTTGTCGATCGATTCTGGGTTTTGTGGGAAAAACGTATCGCAATCATAACTTTCATCAAGGCGAGAAAGATAGATAATATCGAGGTCAACTAGATTGAGTACCTGTTGATATAAGTTAGCTCCACCACAGTAAAATATTTTAGTATTTTCAGCTAATTCTACATCTCCACAATTAAGATCGGTAGTAAAACTTAGTTCTGATGCTGGATATTTATCCGCAAATCGCGATCGATAGTCGGCTGCTTGCGATGTGATGACGATATTCTGTCTACCTTTTAGCGGTGCTTTTTCTCGATCGAACATCCCATCAAAAGTCTTCCGTCCCATCACGATTGTATTGCCCATCGTCAGGCTCATAAATAGTTTTAGATCGGCTGGATAATGCCAAGGCATATATCCATCTTTACCGATACCACCGTCTTGATCGATCGCTGCAATGAGAATTTTCTGAACCATTATAATTTTTTAGACTGCTACTGGTAATTTAATAAATGCACCGTGTTGATAATTGACTAATTGAATTCGATCGATATCATCATAAGTCAGATCGAACATCGATTGATCGCCCAATTGACTCAAATCTAATCGCGGCAAGTCATAAGTCTCTCGACTAGCAGCCTGATACGGTTCGATATGATCGACATATACATGCGCGTCAGTAATCGAATGATAAAAGTCGCCTGGTTCGAGATTAACTTCTCGACAGATTAGTAATAATAGTAATGAATAGCAAGTTAAATTAAAAGGATTGCCCACGCAATGATCTGAAGATCGTTGTTGCAGATGTAAATTTAATTTACCACCTTGATAATTTAGCGTAAAACTATGATGGCAAGGTGGTAACTTACTCATAGTCGCATTTGGTGGATACCAAGCCGTAATGTGCAATCTTCTCGATCGAGGATTGCGTTTCAATTCATCAATAGCCCATCTCAATTGATCGAAACATGGCAAAACTATTTGCTCGTCACCATCTATTACCAAATCGTGTCGATATTTACTATCAGCAAGATTAACTAACGATTCACCATCGCATAAATAATTACTATTTTCGCGCCGAATTGGAGCCACGTAATCGGGAACTGGATAGTATCGCCAAAACCTACCATAAGCAGTTTCTAAATTGCCATCCGCATCACTCCAAGCATCCCAAATCTTTGTATGCTTCTGGAGATTGCGAATATGAGGTTCGCCGGATAGATACCAAATCATTTCCGTTACCAAACTCCGCCATTGAATCTTCTTATGCGTCAAAATTGGAAAAGCTTCAGCCGTTACAGAAAGCCGATAACTCAGCCCAAATAATGAGACAGTATCAGTGCCCGTGCGGTTAGATTCTCTCGTTCCTTCGGTTAGAATTCGATCGAGGATCTCCAAATAAGTGCGATCGACGATATTCATATGATGAGTGATGTGCTTTGTCAAAGCCTATTATTGTATCATTCGATCATCTCGTTAGGACAGATCGGACAGATCCCCGACTTCTCGGAGAAGTCGGGGATCTCGCAGTAATTTAAACCCCTGTATGTCCAAATCCACCCTTTCGCTCACCCACCGTTGTTAACGCCTCAACTACTCGCTCCTGAGCCACACATACCTCCAGAAACATCACCTGAGCGATTCTCGCGCCATGACTAAATAGATGCAAATCCTTACCATGATTGACTAACCCAATCCCCACCCAGTCTGGATAATGTTCGTCCACAATTCCTGGCGCATTGATTACCGTAATCGAATTCTTGCACGCTAACCCACTTCTAGGACACACCAGCATCGTCGCAATCTTGTCAGGGTCATCTGTACTCAAACCCACTTTAAAGCCCGCGTTGACGATTTTCTGTTCGCCTGGAGCGAGGATAAAAAATCGGAGTTGTGATTCGGATTGCTGTAATAACTCGACAGTCAAATCTTCCGTAATTTTTTTGCCATTAATATATAGCGAACCTTCAGGATATTTTGTCAGAAAAAGAGCTTGACTCGATCGAACAGACTCCAAAAAATCATCTGTAGGTGTAGCTGGTAAATAAGCTTTGACATCCAGAGCCGCCGCCCTATCTACAGCTCTCTGCGGTCTAAATTCTGGATCTGCTAACACGTACTCAACTGAAATCACACTATTACTCTCATCACGATTCGGCTTTACACTTTAACAAATTCCGTCACATTTGAACTGCTAAAACTTAACTTATTTTTACACAAAATCCTAATATCTATAAACTTAACTAATTTTTACAAACCAGAGATTATGTCCTAATTATAGGGGGATTTCGCTGCGATCGTGCTGACTAATTATCCCTGAATACCGCCATCTTAGCCTGAAGATAGATCGAATCTTAGTCACCCACGAACCTTACTACTAGGCGAACGAGGCGACAAGAGCAGTTTTCGATCTATTTTTTGCTTACTATTTGCTCTGGGACTGCGATCTGGTATTTTTTGTTTTTGTTTTTACTTAGCTTAAGTCAGACTATCAAAAAATCTGAGATTGAATTTAGAAGCTTGAAAACTAACAAGCGTCAATGAGAATATATTAAGGACTTCATAGAATATATTAAGCAATTTAAAGTCTAGATCGAATTGTAACTTTTCTCCCATTGACCGAAAAGTTAGTGAATAATGCTAGACGTAGCAGAAATTTTATATATAGTCATTCTCATTCAACATCACTCACAAAGTATTGGAGACTAGCAGATCGTGAAACTGGCAGTATATGGCAAAGGTGGAATTGGAAAATCCACAACTAGTTGCAACATCTCCGTCGCGTTAGCAAAACGTGGCAAAAAAGTATTACAAATCGGTTGCGACCCCAAGCACGATAGTACCTTTACCCTGACAGGGTTCCTGATTCCCACGATCATCGATACACTTCAAGAAAAAGATTATCACTATGAAGATGTCTGGCCTGAAGATGTTATATACAAAGGTTATGGTGGTGTTGACTGTGTAGAAGCTGGTGGTCCTCCGGCTGGTGCTGGTTGTGGTGGCTATGTAGTTGGAGAGACCGTTAAGCTGCTCAAAGAATTAAATGCTTTTGACGAGTACGACATTATTTTATTCGATGTACTTGGCGACGTGGTGTGCGGTGGTTTCGCTGCACCTCTAAACTACGCTGACTACTGTCTGATTGTTACTGACAATGGTTTCGATGCTTTATTCGCCGCAAATCGGATTGCTGCATCGGTACGTGAAAAAGCACGCACGCATCCTTTACGGTTAGCTGGTTTAATCGGTAATCGGACATCTAAGCGCGACTTAATCGATAAATACATCGAAACAGTACCAATGCCTGTATTGGAAGTATTACCACTGATTGAAGATATTCGCGTTTCCCGTGTTAAAGGTAAGACGTTGTTTGAGATGGCGGAAACAGATCCTTCATTGGAATATGTCTGCGACTACTATCTGAATATCGCGGATCAAATTCTGGCGTTACCTGAAGGTGTGGTACCGACGGATGCACCTGACAGAGATTTATTCAGTCTCTTGTCTGATTTCTACCTCAATCCAGTTGAGCCTAAATCTCAGGATGCTAGCGAGAAACAGGATCTGATGATGGTTTAGTGGGTAGCGAAGATTTTTACCCCCCAACCCCTCTTATAAAGGGGGGCTTTCAGACTCACTCCCCTTTATAAGGGGAGCTTCCGGCTCCCTCCCCTTTATAAGGGGAGGGCTGGGGTGGGGTAAAGATCTCCGCCACAGTCAGTTAAGTATCGATTATAAAAAATACAATTAACAAAGAGGATATTATATGACTGTTGCAGCAGAGCCACAGGCGTTAAATTTTGAGTGCGAAACGGGCAATTATCACACCTTCTGTCCGATTAGCTGCGTTGCATGGTTGTACCAAAAGATCGAAGATAGCTTCTTCCTCGTTATCGGTACCAAAACCTGCGGTTACTTCCTCCAGAATGCGATGGGAGTAATGATCTTCGCCGAGCCACGCTATGCAATGGCGGAATTGGAAGAAGGCGATATTTCCGCCCAGCTCAATGACTACGCCGAACTAAAAAGACTGTGCGAACAGATCAAAAAAGATCGCAACCCTAGCGTAATTGTCTGGATTGGTACCTGTACCACCGAAATCATTAAGATGGACTTGGAAGGATTGGCTCCACGGTTGGAAGCTGAATTGGGTATTCCGATCGTCACTGCCCGCGCCAATGGGTTAGACTATGCCTTTACCCAAGGTGAAGATACCGTTCTAGCCGCAATGGCGGCGCGATGTCCTGTGAAGGCTCCTGTGGCTAAGGAAGACAAAGATGAGCGCAATGCGATCTCCAAGCTGATGAACTTTGGACGCAAGCAAGAAGATGTCAAAGTTTCCGACTCCGAATATAAAGATCATCC
>JANYIT010000364.1 GCA_025358725.1 Chamaesiphon sp. GL140_3_metabinner_129_sub | reverse complement strand
TGGCGCAGTGACTTCTACTTTTTTGCTAGGTAATAATTCGATTTGTCCGGTAGCAGCAATTTCGACATTTAAACTTTGTTTTTTGGCGGCGACTGTTTGCACGCCAATCTGTTGAGCCGTTGCGCCATCAATCTGGACATTAGTACTTTTAGATCCCTCTTCACCACCAAATTCATTCCCATGCCCACCATGAGCGAATGCTGATGCAGATATTGTCAATATCGACAAAGGCAGTAATAACCAGATCGAGTGCCAAAAATGCACCGCTATCGTGGGACGTGGTGATGAAAGTGTGTGAGATTTTGTACTTATGACCATAGCGATCGGGTGATAAATTGCCTACTTGCTCCAGTTTGGCAGTCTTAGATGAAATCCAGATGAATTCATCCAAGAATCGATCGACTGGTTCTAAACTTCAGATGTCCTTCAAGCTTAAACCGAACTCGCCCACGCTCGTGGGAATTGGATCGTGGCGATCGTCGATTACAATCATTCTCTTGCTAGTCTCCGCACAGTCGCAATCCTCGTCGAGTGACTAGCTCAGATCGAAGGGGAAAATGTAGCTGTAGCTGCACTTTCCCCTTCTGTTCAGCCTCAATATTCACTTAAATTTTTGAGATTGAACTAGCTCAACGATAAACATCGCGCGAGCGAAAAACAATTCCTAGACAAGGTTTTGCTTAACACCAGCCCAGCGACAGGTTTGGTTTGCTTGTTAAACTTTATTTCTCTTTCTTTCCTGTAGGGTGTTTGTGAGGCTTTGCTTGTTTGTTGAACATAGCTATTTTACTGGTTTTGTCTGAACTGATAGTGAATGAGAATCAGAAATATCATTACCAACTTTTTGCTGGCTCATAATAGATTGATTGCCATAACTAACTTGGCTCAAAGCCAAAGTAACCAGCATACTTTAAATAACACCCGTCAAAATATGTTGTTTTTGCATTTGGAGTAAATCCTAATTATCGTTGAGAAATGAAAGCCATTTATACATAGCATTTTTTGAAGATCGTGTAACTCACGATCTCGATCGGGCAGAGAAAAGTAGCAATTCAACTAGATCGCTATGTCTTACAGCCACGAACAACGCTATGTTTAGCTAGCATCGACCATGCAGAGGCAATATGAAATTGAGATGAAATTTGAACTTTAGTTCTCTGAATGTTAGTTATCATAAGTTTGCGATTGAATTTAAGCTAACTTAACGTCCGAGCGATCTTAACTGTACTTCGACACTACGCAGATAATCGCGATCGTCAATCGTTTCTGGTAATAAATCTTTAGACTCAATGGCGGCTTTCACCAAATCTTTAGCAGCAATTCTTCCGGTTCGAGCATCATAAATTAATGAGCCGAATCCAGGTATAGAATAATCCCGATATTGACCTTGATAAGCACTGCCAACTAATTCAAATGGGGTAATATATTTTTTAATGAAAATATGCTTACTTATTTTTGTCATTGGCTGCATCAGCACTTCTTTATGACCTCGTGCTTGGGCAGACGTACTTAGAGATAATACGATCGCGATGATTGATAAGCCAGTCAGGGATAAGCGTTTCATAAAAAATACACCTTTTACTTTGGATCGAATAACCTCTCTATTTACAGAATAGCAATCCAAGATGAAATTCAGATGAAAATATTATGAATTTGAAGTGAAACTTTAATGCCAATTAAACTGATTTATTGACAATAGTTCTTATTGTGAATCCTGGCATATCTTCATTAAAAATTAAGAGTTTAATTGTCTTAATTTTGCTATGATTAAAGCAATAGGCAAGTCTAAAATTAGTAAATTCTGTAAGCACTACTTAGTTGTCCGATCGAGCAATTACAGCCTCTAGCGATTCTCATGAACTTAGCATAAGTTATTTGGCACTTAACACGGCGGAGTATTGCCACGGCTCGTGATATTTGAGTAATCTCTGAATCGGCTAAATCTATATAACCACTGGCACGTTTACCATTCAAAAAGATTTGCGGCGTAATCGCAGCTTGGTGTTTTTTTCTAAACTCAGCTACTTCTTCATGTACTTGTAACTTAATATCTTCAAAATTTATTCCGCGATGTTGGAGGAATTTCACAGCTCTCAATCCCCACGGACATTCATACTCTGGATTACTAATCCGATATAGCTTAATCTGGCACGGGCTTCGATCGATCTGGGTCACAATACACCTCTATCAAAATTTAATCAGGGGATATAAGTGATAACTTACATCCCCATTCACACCTGAGATTAGATGAATTTTTTATAACTATTTAGCTACAGCCCATTCTTTCTGCCATTGAGTCATCAGATCGATTTCTGCCTGTTGAGATTTAACGATATTCTGGGCGAATTTTTTCATCTGTGGGCGTTTAGATTTTAGCAATGCATCTTTGCCCATTGTCACAGCACCTTGATGGTGAGGAATCATTGCATCTAGAAATCTGACATCGAATCCAGCATCAGCTTGACCCAGTGACATATTCATCATCATTGACTCTTTATGTTTTGGAGTCATTGCCATTTCATGGTTCATTTCAGTGTGCCACATCATCGGTGTTGCCGATGCTTTGGGATACCATTGTTTGCGCCACTGTTGCATCTGCGCGATGTCTTTCTTCTGGTCAGCAAGAATACCTTTTGCGAGCTTAATTAGTTCGGGACGTTTTGATTTTGCTAATACTTCCTGTGACATGACTAAGGCACCTTGGTGATGGGGGATCATACTATCAAGAAAGCGCAGATCGTAGTTGGCACCAGCAGGGCCAACATCCATATTATGATCCATCATGCCCCCCTTTTTCATGCCATCGTGATTCATCCCACCGTGATTCATGCCGTCAGAATTTTGGGCAATTGTTGAATTCGATCTATTTGGAGTTGTCAAATTAGCGATAGCTAGGGAACTAAAACCAATTGTTCCCGTCAATATCGCGATCGATGCGAGTAATCTGCTTTTAGTATTCATACCTTACAAAAATAATAGTAATTTTGACATTACTACGATCTTAACGGGATGAGATGAAATTAAGATGAAATGGTTTGAGTCAAGATTTCACGTTAATTTCATCTAGCTCAGAGATGATGAGTATTAAGATGAAAATTTTACTAATTGAAGACGAACCAGACTTAGCTGCCATCATCCAAACCAGCCTCTCTCGTCATCAATATGTAGTAGATTGGGCAGCAGATGGTAAAACTGGTTGGGAATATTTAATCGACAATCGAACCACCTACTCATTGGCGATTATCGATTGGATGCTGCCCAAAATGTCTGGCATCGAAATCTGTCAAAGGTTACGGGCAGAAAAATACACCTTACCTATTCTGATGCTAACTGCTAGAGATCGGATGGAGGATAAAATCACAGGGTTAGATGCTGGAGCCGATGATTATCTGGTCAAACCATTTGGGATGGCAGAACTTCTCGCCAGACTCCGCGCTCTCCAACGTCGTGCCCCTACATTTCAACCGGAACGATTGCAACTGGGAAATCTGCGGCTAGACTATGGTAATAATGCAATTGTCATTACTTGAGTGTTGTGCTCTGGTGAGAGAAAAAGAAAGGGAGAGATAATGCAAAGAGTGCAAGTAGAATCTGACGGACAGTGGGGATGTATGCAACTGCCAATAATAACTCCAGCACCAATAGTGAGCAAACATGCTCAGGTATTTCGGCGGTTATTCAACGATGTGCGCCAGTATCAAAACTTTCAGAACTATCTAACAGGGCTGATTGTCCTGGAGAACAAAAGCTTGGCAAATATCAGCCGATGCATCATCAATAGTTCAGACAAAACTAACCTGTCGCGGTTTATGGGTGAATCGCCCTGGCAACCCACAGAGGTGAATCGAGTGCGGATTGATTACATGCTGGAACAGACAGCAGGAATCAGAATGGCAGCATCAGAATCGTACTTTATCCTAGACGATACATTATGCGAGCATGTGGGGAGCTTGTTTGAGTACGTGGATCGTCACTACGACCATTGTGATGGCAGCTATCCACTCGCACACAATCTAGTCACGAGCCATTACCTCAGCGGAGCCGTGCGGATGCCAATCCACGCAGAAATTTATCGACGCTATGAGACAGTAACGCAATGGGAGCGGTTCATATTGAAACACTTCCCAGACCAAGAAATTCCCAAAACAGCCACAGCAAGAGCCAAAGTCCACAAAAAATGCGATGCCAAATTGCTGGAAAACCCAGAGTTTCTGGAACTACATCAGCAGTTTCGGACTAAAATCGAGATTGCACAGACTTTGCTGGTCAAGGCAGTGGCACAAGGTGTCGCATTTACCACCATGTTGATGGATAGCTGGTATTTGACACCAGCCCTAGTCAAGACCCTGGCTGAGCTTCAAATTGATTGGGTTAGTCTTCTCAAGCGCAATCGGAAATTGGAAACTGGGAGTTTTCAACTTCAAGATGCAGGCGGAACCCCGATTCTTTTCCCCAAACCTTACATCAAGGTGGAGGACTTAGTACCTCTAATTCCGCCTCGGTCTTACAAAAAAGTTACCGTTGGGCTGCGTACTTACTGGTGTTTCACCTTTTGTGTCCGTCTGGATAGTTTGGGAAAAGTCCGTTTGACGATTAGTTTTGACAACCCTGAATTGACTGGGACTTATGCTGTTCTAATCACCAATCGCTGTGATTGGTCAGCGGCTCAAATGGTTGCCAAATACTTGCTTCGATGGCCAATTGAGACCTTTTATCGGGATAGCAAACAACTTCTTGGTCTTGACGAATACCGCACACGTTCATTTGCAGCCATCGAAGCACATTGGTGTTTAGTGTTTGTGGCGTATTCGTTCTTGCATCTGGATTGTCTCCCGCCATCATCGATTCAAGACTCATCTCCACGACCGACAACTCCTCACCCATCCATTGGGGCGGTCTGCCGACAACAGGCTCAATCTTTAATTGAGCAACTAATTTTATTTGCTCACGACCGCTTAGTACAAGGATGCCCTGCTACTGAGTTGTTTCGTTCCTTGTTTGCTAAACAACATTCAACGACAAGATCCTCCTCTCCCGTATTCTCGTAGCTGATTTTTATCTCACCAGAGCACAACACTCAAGTCATTACCAATCCAGTGGGAACAGAACAATCTGTCAATCTGACAGCTAAAGAATTTCAACTGTTAGAATACCTGATGCAACACCCAGATCTTACCCTTACTCACGACCAAATTCGCAATCGGATTTGGGCACTCGATTCTGAGTCGGCGAGTAATGTTGTTGCCGCCCAAATTCGGCTATTGCGGAAGAAGTTAGCTGAATTTGGCTGTGAAAATTTGATTGAAACTATTAGGGGATTTGGTTATCGGCTGAATTCTATTCAATCAAGAGATAATTATGGCTCTCCTGGGATTTAGGTGTAAATAGTATACCAAGACACCAAAATTCGATTGAATCAAAACCCTTTCCCCCTTTCAATAAGTCTTGCTTATCACCATAACTGCGGGAGAGCCGTGCATCAAAATCAACTATTCAATCGTACCCGCATTCAGATAACTATCATCTATGCGATCGTCATTGGTTTAATTACATTACTCTCCGGCTATGCAATTCATTTAGTGATGATTCGGGCATTTGCCCGCACGGTCGATCGAGAATTAAATACTTTAGCCGGAACCGTTCATGATACCCTGGAAGCCGTTTTACAACAGCCAGAAATAGTCGATCCAGTTGCGATGAGTTTACTCCCTGGATTGTGTGTTGCGGGTCAGAAATGTTCGCCCACAAAATCCGATTCTAAAATCGCCGAACTAACACAAAAACAAGGGTATTGTCTCCGATTATTAAATTTAAAAGGTCAACAGATTGCAACTTTAGGTGCCAATCGTCACCAGTTTACCGATGAAATCCCGACGATGCATTGGAAGACTATTACTGACGATCGCGGCGAACGCTATCACATTCATACACTTCAACTCAAAACCAACGACAATCGCGACTGGGGTTATCTCCAGGTTGCTCAATCTTTCAATCGATTAGATGAATACATGAGCAGTCTGCATTTGATGCTAATTTTTGGGATTCCACTAGCAATGTTACTCATCGGTGGCACGAGTTGGTGGCTATCAGGACTGGCAATGCAGCCAATTTATCAGTCTTACCAGCAGATTCAACAGTTTACCGCAGATGCTGCCCACGAACTGAGAACGCCGCTAGCTGTCACTCGAATTGCCGTAGAAAGTGCTTTAGATGTAGAAGTAATCGAGCCAGAAACCCGCAACAATTTAGAAATTGCCCAGCGTCAAGTTCGCCATCTCAGTCGCCTAGCGGAGGATTTACTCTGGCTATCGCGGTTGGAAGCGAAACAATTACCCTTACAACTTCAACCATGCTGTTTGAACGATTTAGTCAGCGATTTAGAGGAAGAATTGGCTCCACTGGCGATCGCCAATTCGTTGGCGGAGCCTCTCCAAAAGAGAATCGATCTGCGCCTAGAAATTTTGGTGAATCAGCCAATTTATGTCATCGGCGATAGCGATAGGCTGTATCGATCGATCGCGAATTTGATTAACAATGCCATTCAATATACCCCTGCTGATGGAGTAGTCACGATCCGGTTGGAATCCTCAGAGCGGATGGCGATCGTCACGGTGGAGGATAATGGAATCGGGATTGCGGCTGAGGATTTACCGCATATTTTCGATCGCTTTTACCGAGTGCAATCCGATCGTTCGCGCAATACAGGTGGAACGGGATTAGGTTTAGCAATTGCCCGCGCGATCGTCCAAGCACATCATGGCAATATCCAAGTAGATAGTCAACTAGATCTAGGTAGCAAATTTACAGTGTGCCTACCGACTAAAGCCGCTCGGAGCAAGACATGAATTTCGGTACGACTGAATTATCGGAGACTGGCGCAATGAGAATTTTAGTAGTGGGGGTGAAATGAGCAGTGGAGCAGAAACTTACGCTAAGGATTAAGCGACCTTTTTTCAATGTCTAGATTGCCCATCAGCAAACTGTACCAATTGAACCCTCTCAGATTTAGAGGCTTGAAACTCCTGCTATGCCGTACTCATTTTCAGTACCAATTAACCTAAAGATTAATTGGTACGCCTAGAATCTTGACTCTCTCAGTTCTTAAGGAACAAAAGTACTAACAAGTAAAACGTTTGCCCAGCAAGGTTCTCAGCCTTAGCGTAAGTTTCTGTACAGATGCTCATTTGACCCCTAGTGGAAGACGAATTAGATATTGCCCAATTTCTCAGTCAAGGATTGACAGAAGCAGGTTATGTTGTCGATTTAGCCCATGATGAACTATTCAAATTCAGGAAAATTATACCTACTCTAGTAAATTTCCTAGCTCTTTACTAGCCTTACCCTGTAACTGATGGCGATTATCGTCATAAATCATCAACGTACTCAAATTCTGATGTCTAGACAACGATTGAGCCGCTCTCACATTCCCCTCACTCACATCTAAATAAGCCGTAATCGCACTATGTCTCACCCGATGAGGGGAAAGATCGATCCCCACAGGTTCGGCATACTTCTTGACGATTCTGGCAATATCTTTGCCATCTAATCGATGACCATTATTACTCACAAATAAGGCTGAATTTTCACCACTCGGCTTAACTAACAAATAGTCATTAATAGCTGTAACTACGGCTGGATTGAGATCGACGGGCTTTAGTTCCAATGTCCCTTTACCCAGAATCATCAATCTACTTTCTTGAGTTAGGAAACTCGTTCGATCGAGTGAAACAATTTCACCCCGTCTCAAAGCGTTATCCCATAACAATCTACAGATGGCATAATCCCTTTTGCCGAGAAGTGTTGACCTGTCGATCTCAGCCAACACACTGCGATATTCATCAACAGTTCTACCCCTAGTATCTCGATATTTCTGACTTCTCAACCCCTTTACATCAATCAATGTGAAGCTACAAAAACCTCGCTTTCTGGCATAGTCCACCAAGGATTTAAGAGCTGACAAACGTTGGTTAATAGTCGCACTAGATAACTTCAAATCGATTAAAATCTTTCGATATGTCAGTACTTGGTGAAGAGCCTCAAATTGAGAGAGTAATAAAAAGCTTTGGAGTGCATCGGAAATTGAAAAACTTGGGTAAACCTTCAGACAGAAATCAGCAAGAGCTTTAGTATAGGATCTCCGAGTAGTTTCTTTAATTTGGAGATCCAGAAAACTATCCCAGATCTCCACCCTCGAATCGGGGATATCAGGAACGACTTCTAACGCACTATTTATTCTAATTAGTTGAGGAGTTGGAATTTGCATTATCTATTACACATTAAATTCGTTGGCAAAGCCTCTCCCTTCCTGCGGAACGCTGCGCGTTGAAGGAGCCTCTCCTGTGGAAAAACGGAGAATAGAATCGCGATGACGGCGAATAATTGACGGATATTTCATATAAATCGAAAAATCTCATCACCTGATTCACCAATAGTTCTGATGGTTTTACCTAATCCCAGATCGATCGATAATAAGTCAATGCCATCAATTAATTTAGAGCGGTAAACTTCAGAAATTGTCAAATTCTCATAACAGTGAAACCTGAGATCGGCATCTGCTTGAAATTTAGTTAAGGCGGCTTTTAATGGCATCATGACTCTATAAGCAGCTTCAGCTTTCTCGATATTCACTTAAAAACTCACCATTCAAAATCTCCAAAACGCGATAGATTAATTGATGATGATCGATCTCAAAGTTCATAAGTTCACTTTCAAAGATTTCCGTGTCTTTTGCGTCACGCAATCCTAATTTTTTGAGAGAAAGTGCGGTAATTCCAAAAGTTTCAACGATCCATGCTGTCAAGGTTGGCGGTAACTGTGCATCTACCCAAATTATCATGCGGTTAAACGGGGAAATTCTGTCCGACGAGCAGCGAATAGCAAACAAGCTTGAATATCTTCTGGTTCTAAATCAGGGAAATCTGTCAAGATTTCTTCAGCAGGGACATCTTCAGCCAACATTTCTAAGATATCGCTGACTCTGATTCGCATTCCCCGAATACAAGGTCTTCCACCACATTGTCCTGGTGTTTGGGTAATTCGAGCTAGTTTTTGAAAGGGTAAAAGCATAGTTATTATTTATTCACTCGCGACAGGATGTGTGTAAAAACTTGCAAGATCGCCGTCAAATCTTTGTCTAGACTGACTTTCAATTCTACTTTGAGGTTTTTGGCGGGATGGGCAATCTAGGCGCATTTGCTCTTAGCGGGCAATTTTCCCAATTTGGCATGGTGAAAACGGTAATATTTCCTTTAGCGTCACTTTCTGCACGGCTGCTCACTTCACCGTTAATCCCCCTTTTCGAGGGAATATGCAAATTAGCCGCAAATTAGCCCGATTTAACGCCATATGGTGATTTTAGCACAGATTAATGTCCGCAAAGGCTCATTATCGGACATTAGATATTGATTAGGTAAGATTGGGGTGCTGGGATCGATCGTGATATAATTAAGTCGTCAGAAACCAATCACCAGAGGTATTTGAGATGCAAGCAGTTCAAGCAACCACCGAATTAACAGCGAAACAGAAGATCGATCTACTTGCCCAAGAAAATAACTTAGTACATAGCCATTCTCAACTTGATGAGATCGGTGCAACATTTTCTCGGCTTTCCGACGATGAAGTTGAGTTGGACAGAACTCAATGGCTGCTGATAGAACTCAATCGCGCGGGTATTTTAACAGGCAAAGATAATACGTTACTTCACGCTCAGTATTTACAGGAGCGAGATGCGTGACCTTTGACCCATTTGGTGACTTTGACAGCCGAGGTTACTTGCGTAATTTCGCTAGCCTTAAAGATATCTCAAAGGTCAAAGATCTCGAATATGCTTCGTTTCAAGGTAATCTCAGCCGAGCAATAAATGCACTAGCAGATATTGATTTCATTGAGTACAAGCACGTTCTAGCAATCCACCAGATTTTGTTTGGTGATGTCTATCCTTGGGCTGGTCAAGATCGGTTACTGACTGCACCAAATATCAATATCACCAAGGGTGGGTATGGGGCGATGTTTGCCCAGCCTCCATATATCAGAAGGGTTACTGATTACGCGCTCGATAAAAGTCGAGATCCTAATGTTATGCGCGAACAACCTGGTCACATTATGGGATCGCTGGCTCATGCACATCCTTTTCTAGATGGAAATGGGCGCACTATCATGGTGATTCACTCAGAGTTAGCGTATCGGGCGGGAATAAGTATCGATTGGGGGCAAACTGACAAGACAGATTATCTAATGGCGTTAACCAAGGAACTCAATGACCCAGATCAAGGACATCTAGACCTTTATCTCAAGGCGTTCATCCGAGATGCAGTAGAACCCCAGCAATCTGCATCGGTATTGAAGTCGTTAAAAGGGTTAGGAGAGACAACAGCACCTAAAAATCAGCCTGAGCAAGATTTGGAGGACTGCTGACTTTAGGCCAGTAAAAGTTGCCTACGATCGATCGATCCATTAGGTTTGGATGAAGAATGTTTGGTAGGGTTGAGTGTCGGTGAGCTACAAGCACTGGCAAGTTGTCAATTGGCTGTGGCAGAGCAAGCCCATTTGGACGAGCTAGTGTCCAGAAACACAGAGTCATTACTCTCCACCAAGGAGATCGTCGAGTTAGATGATTTGTTAACGAAGGCAGATCGATTAACAATTCTCAAAACTCGCGCCAGATATACGCTCAAGTGCTTAAATACCCTCAAACCCGCATGGATCGACTCAGCACTGAATATCAAGAACTCCTCATCAGTCTCAAGCAACGGATTCGCACCACCCAAATTCGAGCAGCTCTAGCTGTCAATCAGGAGTTAATTCTCCTCTACTGGCAAATTGGACGGGAAATTCTGTTGAGACAGTCTCAACAAGGTTGGGGTGCGAAAGTCATCGACAGGCTTGCTCAAGATTTACGAGGGGAGTTTCCTGAACTCAAGGGTTTATCTCGCACGAACTTGCTCTACATGAGAGCCTTTGCGGAGGCTTACTCAGAAGAAGAATTTGTCCAACGGGTTGTTGGACAAATTCCTTGGGGACATAATCTCATTCTGTTAGATCGGGTCAAGGATGATGGGGAGAGGCTTTGGTATGCTCAACAGATAAGTATCAATGGTTGGTCGCGCAATATATTGATTCTGCAAATCCAAGGTCAGCTATATCAACGCCAGGGTCAGGCTGTAAACAATTTTGACACCACTTTACCTCCAGATCGCTC
>JANYIT010000361.1 GCA_025358725.1 Chamaesiphon sp. GL140_3_metabinner_129_sub | reverse complement strand
TCTGCTTTTCTAAATCTGTTGTGATGCACGATATTGTGATTGGTTTGTTTATCAATCGGTTTGAATTTGGGTGTGCCATTTAACCTCCTCTCCACAGATCTAGAACATTACCGATTTTTTGCTATGTTGAGTTTTCTAGTGGGGGCAGAACCCGGATCTGGGGGTTCTGACCCCCAGCCCCCCACCGAGGGGCGGGACGCACCTCCTCGGACTCCCCATCGTATGGATTGGCTGGTGTGCTAGTTTGGAGCGGCATTCGCTCCACTTTAGGGCTTAGTTAGTGGTTACTTAACTGGAATTTTTGTTGAGTTGAGTTAGTCCGCGAAGGCGGACTTTGCATCACTAGCGGCGGTTTCAGCTGACTGTCTGGCTGATTGGCTTGGCAAACCTTCGGACACTAGGGAAACTTTGACTAGATTGGGCAGGGCGGGGGTGGCTTTGGGCATGGTGAGGGTTAGTAACCCTGAAACCATTGCGGCGGTTACTTGTTCGCGGTGGATGGAGGTGGGGAGGGGGATTACTCGTTTGAATTGACCGTAGTGAAATTCGGATCGAAATAGTCCTTTTTCGCTAGTTTTGTGGCGTTCTTGATGTTCTCCGGAGAGGAAGACGGCATTTTCGCTCACTTGAATATCCAATTCACTTGGTTCGATGCCGGGTAACTGGGCTTTGAGTACCAGTGCGGTTTCGGTTTCTTGCAACTCGATTGCTGGCATCCATGGTGTTTCGCCGCTGGAAAACATGGCTAGCTGTGGTTGTTCGTGGGTCAGATCCTCAAACAATCGTTCGTGTAGCGTCTCGGAAAGAGAATCGATCTGTTGCCGCAGGTTATTAAATTCTGTGATTAGTGACATAAATTTTATGATCTCGCTCGATGATCGGGTTGAAGTTTGGGGATCTCATCTATCTACTCCGAATATCTCTAGATTAGAAAAATAAGTTGAGGAACTTGTGAGGAAGTCTTCTAGACTTAAGTTCTTAGCAATCTGTAACTTAATATCCTTTTAAAGCGTGAATATCTGTGTCACGATCAAGATGTATGCTTACTTCAGTTGACCCATGCGAATTCTGGTAGTTGAAGACGATCCGATTATTGCTCAACTGATCGAAACTATTCTCCAACATCACAAATACGCGGTAGATTTTGCGGCTGATGGCCAGATGGGTTTGGAGTTGAGTGGTGCTTATGAATATGATGCGATCTTGCTAGATGTGAGCTTGCCCAAAAAAGATGGAATCGCGGTTTGTCAACAGATTCGATCTGGTGGCAATCCGGTGCCGATTTTACTGCTGACTGGACTGAATTCTCCGGCAGATCGAGCGCGTGGTCTTGATGCTGGGGCTGATGATTATCTCGGCAAACCTTTCGATCCTGACGAATTGCTGGCCAGACTTAGGGCAATTCTCCGCCGTAGTCATCAAGCATCGACACCGATTTTGCGATGGGGTAATCTATATCTAGATCCGGTCAGTGCAACTGTTACCTACGGCGATAAATTGGTGGCTGTCACGCCGAAGGAGTACGCTTTACTCGAATTGTTGCTCCGCAACAGTAAGCGGGTATTTAGTTGCAATGTCATCCTCGATCATCTGTGGTCTTATGGTGGAACTCCCAGTGAGGAAGCGATCCGCACGCATATTAAAGGGTTGCGGCACAAGCTCAAGCTGGCTGGAGCCGCGCCCGATCTGATCGAAACTGTGTATGGTATTGGTTATCGGCTCAAGCCTGTAAATGCGCCAGAGGTCAATCTCCTGAACGATACTTGGGCGAAATTCAAGGGTCAGGTTCACGAGCAGGTGGCTGTATTGGAGCGACTAGCGGTGAGATTTTTAAACCAAGATCTCCAGTCTGATTGGCAAGAAATCGGGCGCAATATTGCTCATTCTCTCAGCGGTTCGTTGGGCATGTTTGGCTTTTCGCTCAGTTCGGAATTGGCGCGTCAGATTGAAAAGTTGTTGAGTGGGCGCAAAGATTTGACGGTGGAACAGGGACAATGGTTATTTTCGATGGTTGCAGCTTTGCAAGAGGAGTTAGATCGTCCGGTTTCTTTGCCCGATCTTTATTGTTTTGAGCCAGATAATGCGACAGATATTTTATTGGTATCCTCAGATCTAGAGCTAGATCGATCGATCGAATTGATCTCGATCGATCGTCATTGGCAGATTCAAATTGTACCAACGATCGCCGCTGCTAAGTCTCAGCTCCAGCAACATCCTACCCGCAGCATTCTCCTGGCACCAGGCATCGCCCAGAAGACGGAAGAAGTTGTCCAGTTACTAGTGGAGGTCGGTAAGCATATACCTGCTGTACCAGTGATTTTGCTGGCAGATACACCTGCATTGCATCCAGAAATCGACCTGTTTGGGACTTGTATTAGTATCTGTCCGACTAGTCCCGCTGAGATCATAGTATCGATCGAGGAGGCGATTTTCCAAGTAGAATCAACTCAAACCCATCTCTTAATCGTTGATGATGATTTGAAGATTCTGGCAATTTTACGGGCACTATTAGTCCCCTGGGGCTTCAGAATCACGACGTTAGCCGATCCTGAAAAGTTCTGGGAAGTGTTAACTGTAGCCAATCCCGATTTATTGATTTTAGATGTGGAAATGCCGACGATGAGCGGCTTGGATTTATGTCAGTCTGTGCGGCATCGAGCAGAATGGTCGCAGTTACCGATTATTTTTCTCACGGCTCATGTGGAACCGAGTTTGATTCAACAAGTATTCGCAATTGGGGCTGATGATTTTGTCACTAAACCAGTCGTTGGACCAGAAATTATTTCGCGGATTACTAATTTAATGGAACGTCAGCAGGTACAACGATTGAAAGCTGCCGAGCGGCAGAGAGTTGATGATACTCAGGCACAGCGATCTAATCAAGCTCAAATCCAAGCAGCACTGATTTCGATCGAGCATTCTGTCCAAACAGAAAGTGAATTTCATGCTCAGAAAAGTCAGCAGATATTAGACCAAGTTAATCTATTACGCCAATTGCTAACCGATTCTGATCGATCGTCGAGCATCTAGTTTTGTCGATCGCCACGCAGTTATGAAAATTGTCACCTGCAATAATATGGTATTATCTCGTTCAGCCTCAAGACGTATCGACAATTGCAGTAGTTATTAGAAGATTAATGAATATCATCCTCCATATTACCCAAAACAAAGAATGGGAAAAAGCTAAAAATCTGGGGACTTATTGTAGCAATACACTAGAGTCGGAAGGATTTATTCACTGTTCTACCCTCACTCAAGTAATCGGCTCCGCTAATCGCTTTTTTAAAGATCAAAAAGATTTAGTAATTCTAAAAATTGATGTCGATCTAGTCAATTCGGAAATTCGCTATGAAGGTGCAGCCGCAAATAATCTCTTTCCACATATTTATGGCGAATTAAATATCGATGCTGTAACTCAAGTCATCGATCTTGAGTCAGATAATAATGGTTTTTTTGTATTACCCGAAGAGTTGGTAAATTAGTGAATAGTGAATA
>JANYIT010000360.1 GCA_025358725.1 Chamaesiphon sp. GL140_3_metabinner_129_sub | reverse complement strand
TGCTTTCGATGTGTATGTGCGGCAGTCGAGTTTTGTGGATTTGGAGCAGTTTATCGAGGCTCCAGAGTTACCGGAGGTAGAGCGGGGCTATGAGCGGGGAAGTGTAGTGCGGGAGCTGACGGTGGCGGAAGTGTTGGCTGAGATTGGTGATGAGGTGGTGACTGATGAAATGAAGGTGGCACGGGTAGAGCAATTGGTATTAGGGATTGCTCATGGGGAGGAGATCGAGCTGTGGGCGAGTCGGATTCGGGGGGTGATGGCTGAATGTGGTTCGATGTTGTTAGTGGAGCTTCAACAGCAGTCGGGGTTGAATCTGGTAGATTTATGGTTGGGGTTGTTGTTGGGAGATACTGGTTGTTCGATTCGCCGTCAGTTGAATTATGAGGTAGAACTTAGTGTTGATTTCTACGATCGAGCGGGGATTTGGATCGTCGAGTTTGTAACAGGAGAAAAAGAGGATGAAGTTTGAGGGAATTTGGCATATTACTGAGATGGAAAATTGGGATGAAGATTACTTTAATATGGAGGTGCAAGCTTATATTGAAATTGACGAACGAGGATCTGGTGATTTGCAATTTGGGCTAGTCACTGGCGCAATTGATGGTGAAATTACAACAGATAAATTGGGTGAGAAGCTAGAATTTACTTGGGAAGGTGGCGATGAAAATGATGAAGCTAGTGGTAGTGGTTGGTTGAGATTGAAAGATGATGATACGTTAGAAGGGAAGATTAAAATCCACGGTGGGGATAGTTCTCTATTTTTAGCCGAACGAGCTTAAAGTACGACGCTCAAAGACCCAATTTCGGCGATCGATCGTGCAAAATAAGAGGTTTTCAAATACATACCAGATCGGAAAAGTGAGTAGCATATACATGCAAGAACGAGAAATTTAATACCTAGAAGAACACATTCCCGAACTAGCAGAGTCTGCTGTTACTCAAGCTTATTGGCAGTCACTAGCGGCTGGAAATAGCGTCCTAGAGAGTGAAAATGGGATTATCTACGAACGGTTTCCCGACGGCTTTAGTAAAATAGTGAAGACGATTAGCCAGAGGCTAGGCTTCTGCTAAGGCAGACGCTACGCGAACGCCAACGATCCACCTACAACTGTGGCAATTGGGGCGAGACGGAAATTATTATGAACGATCGAATGTTTACCTAATCTATGCGAAACCTGCTCATCGTCGAATCTGCTGGCAAAATTAAAAAGCTCAAAAGCATCCTTGGATCGGACTGGGATGTGAAGGCTTCGATCGGGCATATTCGTCAACTCGCTAACGATGGGGACGGTTCGTTAGGGTTCGATCTGGGTTCAAATACGATCGATTGTCGCTACATCCCCCGCGACGACAGAGCCAAACAAACGATCTCAGGATTAATCGCCGCAGCCAAACAAGCAGATCGAGTATTCATCGCCTCAGATCCAGATCGGGAAGGTGAAGTAATTGGTTGGCATATCGCCCAGGTATTGAAACTCAAACAGCCCCAGCGCGTTGTCTATCAGGAGATTACCGAGTCTGCTGTCAAAAAAGCGATCGCTTCTCCCCGCTCTCTAGACATGGATCTAGTCGAAGCAGGTAGATGTCGCGACTGTCTGGATAAATTGGTAGGCTACAAAGGGTCGCCCCTAATCTGGCGACTTAATAACGGAGCGAAAAGCGTTGGTAGGGTTCAGTCAGCCACCCTGCACCTAGTCTGTCAACGAGAGCGAGAAATTCAAGCCTTCAAGCCCCAAGATTATTGGTCGGTATTTGTAGACTATGCTGAAGGTTTCCGCGCCTTCTACAATGGCACCGCTCAAGCTGTCTCGCCAGCAGTAGATGAGGAAACTAGCGACGATACTGGAGCGACAGAAAAAGTCGCCGAATCGACGCGGGTATTGAGTCAAGCTGAAGCCGAAAGGTTGGTGGAAATTGGGAAAGCGAACCCCCATCAAGTCCAGACAATTGAAGGTAAACTCGCACCTAAAAAGCCACCCGCCCCATTTATCACCTCATCGCTCCAACAAGCCGCAGGAGGGCGGTTGAAGTTCAGTCCCGAACATACAATGTCGATCGCCCAGAAGCTCTATGAAGCTGGACTTATTACCTACATGCGGACTGATTCCGTCGAACTCAGTCAAGATTTTTGTAAAGCCGCACGGGAATGGTTGATGTCTCATGACAAAGATAATGTGCCTACGAAGGTAGCGAAACAGCGCAGTTCAAAAGACGCTCAGGAAGCCCATGAAGCGGTCAGACCGACGGATATAACAAAAGCATCAAGCGAACTCAAACAGCAGCTTTCAGAGGATGAATTCGCGCTGTACGTGATGATTTGGATGCGATCGATCGCCTCTCAGTGCAAACCCGCGCAGATTCGCAAAACCACGATCGTTACCCAGTCTGGCGAGATCCAATGGCAAGCTAGAGGGCAGATGCTCGAATTTGCAGGCTATGCTAAATATTGGAAGGATATTAGTGGTGATGCGGTGCTACCTAGTTTGCAGCCAAAACAACCACTCACTGTAACTAATGTCAGTCACGAGCAGAAGCAAACCCAACCGCCACCACGTTATAGCGAACCCAAACTCGTCCAACTGATGGAACGGCGCGGGATTGGTCGTCCTTCTACTTACGCGCCGACGATTGCTACACTAAAACAACGTAATTATGTGGAGTTAGTGAAGAGTAAAGTGCAACCGACGACGGTAGGGATGCAGGTAGATGATTTTCTGATCCAAGCTTTGCCAGAATTGATTCAATCGGAATTCACGGCAGGGATGGAAACCCAACTCGATGCAATCTCGAAAGGGAAGCAAGAATGGCAAAGTTACCTGATTGAGTGGAACCGAAGCTATTTTGCGCCAGCATTAAGCAAGGCTACCAAGAATCTACCAGAACAAGATTATGGATCGTTTCCAGGTAAGGAGCTGGAGAAATCGCGTTCTAAATGTCCGACTTGCAGTAAACCCATGTCTAAAGTACCTACCAAAAAAGTGAAGAAGGGGTATTTTCTCAAGTGTGAGGATGGCTGTAAAGATAATGAGGGCAAAGGGTTGGTGATGTTTTGGTCGGATCGATCTAATGAATGGCAGTTACCACAGGCTAAAACTGAGCAGTCATCTCCAGCGAAACTTACTGAACATCCTTGTCCAGTTTGCCAGAAGCCGCTGGAAGAATATAGTTACAGTAAGGATGGGCAAGCAAAGTCGATGTTAAGGTGTTCGGATGCAACAGCTAGAGCCAAGCCGAAACACAAGGATGTTGCTTATTTTCGGGGGAAGGAGGGGCAGTGGTGGAGTCCTAAATTGGGTAATCTTGGTGCAGATGCGGCTAAATCGACTCAATAACAGGATTTTTAACTTCTGCTGCGTCAAGTCAAAATCGCAACCAAATTAACATCGTAAATGCGCCCATTATCCAAAAAAATCCCATGACAGTATACTCAGTAATTGCTCTATTTCTCAACTCTCTAGCTCGTTCTTTTCTTTGTAGATATACTCTTGCCTTTCGAGTAATCCTTTGATTTCTGTTAACCGCAGAATGATATTTCGATCGCCAAGTTGCGCGGCTAGAGCATCATCATCATCATCTTGTTGCTTATTATCGCTCGGACTGCGACGGCAATCGTGTTCGGTTAGCAATCGCTCGACTTCGGCTCTCAATTCAATTTGCTGTTGTCGTTCTGGATCGGGATGTTCGTTGCGATTTAGAATTTGATCGAGCTGTTTTCTGACTCGATCTGGTGGAGTCATTTCATCATTTGGATCTAGATTACTATTATTTGGTTCGCTCATATAAATATGCCGATCTACATTATTATCAAACTTTTCAAGCGAGATCTGCCAACCCTTCGTTGATTTCTGCCAGATCGAACTCCTCTGGATCGAAATCGCCACCAATCCATTCTAATTGTTCCAATGACTCCGCATGTTCTGGATGATTTTTATCCTGAACTGCTGCCAAAAAATGTTGGTAGCTCCAAATCCCGCCAATATCCTCTGGCGGACAATTGCGCTTACCCTTTAAACAGCAAGGATATTTCGTTTCTGGCTCTACTGGCAAAATCTTTTCTAACACAATCTGATGATCCCACCCATCGCCAAAATCATACTCATAAGAAAACTTGTCCTTGGGTGAAGTCAGAACTCGATCAAGCTTGATGCGACTTTCATCCTCTGTTTCCTCCACTTGAAATGCTGGATTGCTGTAAAAAGTTCCATATACATCAAACTGATGGAGATGTACATCATCCCAGCCCATCGCAGTTTGGATAATCTGATGGAGGACATCGAGCGTAATATCGCTCTTAACTTGAATCCGTCGCCAAATCGGTGGTTTACTGCCTTGGAGCACGATCTTGAGTTGGTAAATGGCTGTTGATTTGGCAGGCATGATTTGCTCCTGTTTTGGCGATCGCCCAATTTGCTGTTTCCTACTATCCACATATACAATAATCTCATACATACCAGGGATTATGCGGATATGTTATCTAATTCTGTGCAAGCATTTAACGATAAAGTAGCTGCTTCTCCAACATTAAGAACTAAGCTTCGATCGATAACAACACCTCTCAATTTTTTAGCCTTGGCAAAGTCAGAGGGACTCGATCTCACTGGAGAAGATTTTCAGATTTTGGTACAGCAAGCTTATCAGCAGTGGATCGAGAAATTAGAACCTAAAATGAGTGGTTTTTTTAGCCAGATTCATGGGAAAAAAGAACTGGATAACAGGTTAAAAGTTTGTC
>JANYIT010000351.1 GCA_025358725.1 Chamaesiphon sp. GL140_3_metabinner_129_sub | reverse complement strand
AGCGACTGGCTCGTAAAACCATCTGCTTTTCTAAATCTGTTGTGATGCACGATATTGTGATTGGTTTGTTTATCAATCGGTTTGAATTTGGGTGTGCCATTTAACCTCCTCTCCACAGATCTAGAACATTACCCAAAATTCACCCCACCCATCAGCATTAGTCTGAATTTTTGTGGTAGCGGCGGTGGTGATGTCGAGATAGGTGGTGTTTGGTTTACCTACATCCATCCATTTTGTCCCTGCATCGCCATTAGCCATGATCACAGCCATACTATCAGGATGCTCCTGAGTACCTAGTCGCGTCCAACCGACTGTATTTGGATGATCAAAATAATCATGCTGAATCCCATAGGCATAGTTCCGGCGAGCATCAAGGAGTCGATCGAGGATGATCCGATGAGACTGGAGTACAATCTCATATTCTTGTCCATCTTTGCCTCGATCGCGATAAGTTGCGCCATAATAGTCGCCATAAAATACGCAGGGATAGCCTGCTTCACGGAGTAAGATTAAGGCATAAGCGAGAGGTTTAAACCAGTTTTCTACGACTGATTCGAGCGACTGGAGCGGTTGGGAATCATGATTCTCAACAAATGTAACCGCTAATGTGGGTTGATGTTTGACTAGAGTACCATCAAAAATTTGACAAAGATTGTAACTTTTTCCCTGAGTACTGGCAACATGAAAATTGTTGTGTAATGGTGCATCAAAGAGATGAACTTTGCCTTCAGTTTCAGCGATAAAATACTCCAGTGCATCTAGTTCATAAGACCAATATTCACCAACTGCAAACAGATCTTTTTTTGCGTAAATACTCAGGTTTTTGAGCCAATCATAAAAAAATCTAGCTTCGATATGTTTGACAGCATCTAACCGAAAACCATCGATCTTGGTTGTGTCGAGATACCACTCACCCCAGTATTTTAGTTCACCCAATACTTCAGGGTGATCCATATCGAGATCGCAACCCATTAAGTAATCAAAATTACCTTTTTCAGCATCGACATTTTGATCGAACGTTTTATCTCTAATCAGATAGATAGCTTTTTGCTGCTGATTGTAGACATTATAATCAACCGCATCAAAATGCCACCAATGCCATTCCATTGTTGAATATTTACCTTGGCGACCAGGAAAGGTAAAATGTGTCCAACCTTCAATTTTTTGATAAGCATCGATCGGTTGATATCGATGATTAGGATCGAGGGGAGTAGCTTCAAATTCTTCTTCCGCATCTGCACCTAGACGGTGGTTTAAAACGATATCGCCATAGATTTGGATACCCACAGCATGTGTACTATCGATCGCGCGGAGATACTCATCCTTGGTACCGTATTTAGTCGGAATCGATCCTTTTTGATCGAACTCACCTAAGTCGAATAGATCGTAGACAGCATAGCCCACATCATAGCCCCCATTGCTGCCTTTATAAGCAGGTGGCAACCACAGAGCTGTAAATCCAGCAGCAGCCAACTCCTGAGCATCTTTTGCTAGTTGAGTCCAGAGGCTACCTGCTGGGGGTAGATACCAATGGAAGTATTGCATCATCACCCCATTAACTTCGGACATGAAGCAACTCCTAGCTGTAGGTCAATGAAGCATTAATATCAAAAAAACTTCAGGCTGTCAACAGCGGCGACTAAATCTGGCACTGCATCAGCCGCCCAATTGCCCTCACAACTACGTCCAGTACTCAAAATTAGTCTCAAGCTATACTCACTTGGTAATCCTTCTATCTGCATCCAGACTAGCTCACTCTCTGCTTCACAAGCGATACTTTCCTCATCCATTAATTCTGATTGGATCGATCGCATATTAGCCACCAATTGTCCCAGCAATCGACAAAAATCGGCTAGTTCGGCAGCAGTTAGTTCAAATGCCCAATCATCGCTCCCAACTAGTCCTTGGTATTTAGTTGCTGGATTCCAACCAATTCTCCATCCAGCACCAGATTTTAGAACTTTCTGCATAGATTTTTGGATGAAAATTCATCAAATAACTGAGTAGGGCGATTCATTGAATCGCCCTACTCAGTTATCTAATATCTAATCTCCCAAAATCTCTGGCTGAGTCAGTTCGTCAGACATTTCAATAATGGCACGCATCACTGGTTTGATCGATGAATCGTCAATATTATCAGATTCATAGCGGTGGCGTTTTTTCGCACGGTTCGCCACTTGAACAGTAATTTTATAGCGGTTAGAAGCTGCGCCAATTAGTTCCTCGGCTCGATAAGCAATCTGGATCGAGTCAAAGTGTGAATGCGAACGACGTTGAACCATATTTACTCCTAATACATTTCTGCCCTCTTCTAGTGTAACTGACAGATTGGTAATCAGTTGAAAGTTAAGTTTTTATCAACCCATTACCCATTACCCATTACCTGACTACTCAGCCCAGCCTATCAGCCGTTCTAACTAATCCACCAGCCATCTGTGACTTCCGGCATAACTTGGCGCAGTCGTAAACCATAAATTGGCTTCAATCTAACGAAAAAACGCCGTTTCAGACAATGACGAGATAAAGTTTTCTATCATAACTTGGCGTTGAGTACCTAATTTCAATCATAATAAGGCGATGAGTTTTTTTTGAGAATTATGTGCCAACATCTCTAAAAATGGCAATTTTCAAGAACTCTCAGCCAAGATA
>JANYIT010000332.1 GCA_025358725.1 Chamaesiphon sp. GL140_3_metabinner_129_sub | reverse complement strand
GTAGGCGACACAGACTTGAATCTCGTCAAACTCGTCCAATACATCTAGCTTGGTAATTGCCATGCAGTCCATCCCATTGATCCGCACGGCATAACGACCGATGACACTATCAAACCAGCCGCAGCGACGCTTCCGCCCCGTGGTGGTGCCAAATTCAGCCCCACGCTCTCCGAGCATTTCACCGTTGATATCCTCTAGTTCGGTCGGGAATGGCCCCTCCCCAACGCGGGTAGTGTAGGCTTTAGCAATCCCAATCACGCGATCGATCGTTGTTGGGCCGATCCCAGTACCGATACAAGCCCCACCCGCGATCGGATTGGAGGATGTAACATAGGGGTAGGTACCATGATCGAGATCAAGCAATGTCCCTTGGGCACCTTCAAACAAAATATTGCGACGGCTTCGCACCGCATCATATATTTCGATCGAGGTATTGATCACATGCGGACGCAAGCGTTCGGCATATCCCAAGTACTCGGCAATTACCTGCTCTGGATCTAGTGGGGGTAAATTGTAGAGCTTTTCCAGGATCTCATTTTTATGCTCGATCGTCCAGACCATCTGCTTGCGGAAAGCATCAGCATCCATCAAATCTTGGATCCGAATGCCGATGCGATCGGACTTATCCATATAAGTCGGCCCGATGCCGCGTCCAGTCGTGCCAATCTTATGATCTCCCCTCGCTTCCTCTGATGCGATATCGATCAGGCGATGATAGGGCATCGTCACATGCGCTGTCTGGGAAATCAATAACTTGTCAGTAGGGATATTTAGCGCGACAAGTCGATCGAGTTCTTCAATTAAAACTTTGGGGTCAATGACTGTCCCACAGCCAATGATACATTTCGTTTCGGGATATAAAATCCCGGAAGGAATCAAGTGCAGTTTAAAGGTTTGACCCTGCACGACTACAGTGTGACCAGCGTTGACACCCCCTTGGTAACGCACGACCACATCTGCCGATTTACTAAGTAAATCGGTGATTTTTCCTTTTCCTTCATCGCCCCATTGGGCACCAATTACTACTACGTTAGCCAAGGGTTATTGCTTGTCTATCTGAATAAAGTTAACACAATCTATTATCCTACCACAGATATGTATGCATATCTAAAATTAGATGTTCAAGCCATGCAGATATAATGAATTTGTAAACCAATTAGATAGATCGAAATCCTGATGCTGACAGATCGAATTAAAGACCTGATTGCTAGAGCCAGAATCGTCAGTTTTGCTAGTTGGGAATCGATTCATCCTGCCGCGACGATCGCCATATTCCAAGCGGCAGAAGATGCCAGAGTATATCTTACTGATGCAGACTATGCCCAAATCGTGGCACTTTCACCCCAGACTTCTAGCCTCATCCCCATCGCTCAATTATTACGCGATCAAGTCGTCGAAATCGTCAATGAAGCTAGAGCCGAAGTCTTTGCTCAATTTCCCCATATTGCCGAACCAGGTGGCGGACTCTACCCACCTGAACGCGCTGAAGCTTGTTGGCGTGACTTCTGGCATTATCTACGTCCAATCACCTATGGACTCGCGGGCAACCAATCTCAGTACACTAGTGCCGAAGGATTGGAAAATATGAGAATTCTCTATCAAGAATTACAAGTCCCACTCGATGCCATGACTGTTGGAATCGAAGGAATTAAAACCGCTAGTCTCAGCCGCATCGATCCGAGTCAACACGCGATCGTTATTCCCTATTTTGACCATCTCATCACCCAGTTAAAATCCTTCACAGCTAGCCATGAATAGACTTCCTGCGAAAGTTAGGGGATAGGGAATAGGGAGGAATTTGGATGAAAACAGTACTGAAAAAGATTGTATTTTTACTTTCGCAGGAGGTCTAATCAGTTCCCAGCCATGTGAATGCTACTTCGAGTCAATTTATCGCAGATTGATCGTCTATTGTGCGTTCAAACAAGTTATGGATAGATCTTGCAAATCCCCAATTCTCAGCATCTATAATGGGTAGAAGTGCAACATCAGATATAGTGTAGTGATTCAGGCAGAGACGTTAGAGTTATTAGAGTGGTCGCGGTTGTGTCAACAAGTGGCAACATTTGCAGCGACTAAGTTGGGGGCAATTGCTGCGCGAAATTTGGTAATTCCCCAGCAGCCTAGTATCAGTCTGAATCTACTTGCTCAAACGAAAGAAGTGTATGAGCTGGAAACCCGATTAACTGGTGGGTTATCGTTTGATGGAATCGAAGATTTTGGGAATGCACTCGAACGCGCTGCGGTGCAAGGGATGTTGTCGGGGAAAGAATTGCATGAGATTGCGACTACTCTGGCGGGGATGCGGAAGTTGCGCCGGACTTTGGATAGTGAAGAAAATATTCCCGTTTTACAGGTATTAGTAGCTGATGTGCGGACGTATCCAGAAATTGAGCAGGATATTTATCATTGTATTGACGATCGAGGCGATGTCACTGATCGATCGAGTGATAAATTAGCTGAGGTGCGAATTAAGCTCAAGGGACTCAGAGACAAGATTTACAAGCTGCTCAATGGTTTGATTCAACGTCAGTCTAATGCGATCCAACAGCCATTAATTACTCAACGGAGTGATCGATTTGTCATCCCAGTTAAAGCTTCCCATAAGGATGCGGTTCCTGGTGTAGTTCACGATACATCTGGGAGTGGTTCGACGCTCTATGTGGAACCCCATCAGATTATCAATCTGGGCAACCAACTCCGTCAACTCCAACGCCAGGAGCAACGGGAAATCGAACTAGTCTTGATGGCTCTTACAGCTAAGGTGACTGAGGTTGTAGACGATTTAGAACATCTGCTGGTAGTTGCTACGCAGATCGATCTAGCCACCGCCAGAGCGAGATATAGTCTCTGGTTGGAAGCCAATCCGCCGCGATTGATCGATCAATCAGCAAATGAATATATTACCCTGCGCCAACTCCGCCATCCCTTACTAATTTGGAAACACCGTCATGAGGAAGGTCATGAAGTTGTCCCGATCGATCTGTCGATTCGTCCAGACATTCGCGTAGTCACCATTACAGGCCCAAATACGGGTGGCAAAACCGTCACCCTCAAAACCCTGGCGATCGTTGCTTTGATGGCAAAGGTGGGGCTATTTATCCCTGCTCGTGAGCCAGTGGAGATTCCCTGGTTTGACCTAATTCTTGCCGACATCGGTGATGAACAATCTCTCCAACAAAGTCTCTCTACTTTTTCGGGACATATTCGGCGAATTGGTAGAATTCTAGATGCAATCGAACCAACTGCTGAACTCATCGCAGATGAACAAGGCAGCGATAATACTATCCTCGAAAGTCGAGAAGACGATCAATATTTATCTAGTTCTCTACCTCTTATCCCCTATCCCCTATCCCCTATCCCCTCTGCCCTAATTCTGCTCGATGAAGTTGGAGCCGGAACAGATCCCGCCGAGGGCAGTGCATTAGCGATCGCCTTATTGCAGTATTTAGCCGATCGAGCGATGCTGACAATTGCGTCTACACACTATGGCGAGTTAAAAGTTCTCAAATATCAAGACAGTAGATTTGAGAATGCTTCAGTAGAATTTGATGATATCAATCTCGCGCCGACTTATCGCTTATTATGGGGCATTCCCGGTCGATCAAATGCACTGTCGATCGCCCAAAGATTGGGTTTAAATCCAGAAGTAATCGAGAATGCCAGATCTCAGGTAGTTTTGGGTGCAACTCAAGAAGTAAATCAAGTAATTGCCGGATTGGAAGCACAGCGGCGGACTCAGGAAACTAAAGCGAATCAAGCTGCCACAATCTTAAAACAGGCAGAAGCATTTTATCTGGAAGTTTCTCAGAAAGCCGCTCAATTGCAAGCGCGGGAGCAAGAACTCAAGCTCAATCAGGAGCGGGCAATTCAAGCCGCCATTGCTGAAGCTAAAGGCGAAATTGCCCAAGTAATTCGCCAACTCCAACAAGGCCCTCAGACCGCCCAGGCAGCCCAGCAAGCCACCTCTGGACTAGATGGACTCACAAATCATCATTTACCAGCTAAATCAATCCCCAAGCCACCTCCAGGCTTTAATCCCCAGATTGGCGATCGGATTCGGATTCCCAAGATTGGGCAAAAGGCCGAAGTTATCAGTAAAGTAGACGATAACGGCAATCTCAATGTCAAATTTGGGATGATGAAAATGAATGTTTCGCTGGCAGATATTGAATCTTTGACGGGTGAAAAAGCCGCTCCGTTACCGAAGAAATCGGCAGCTAAAGTTCCAGGTAATGCTAATCCTGTCGTGCCCGTCGTTGCAATTCGTACATCCAAAAATACAGTCGATATTCGTGGGCAAAGGGTGATGAATGCTGAGACAGAAATCGAACGGGCGATCGGGCAAGCATATCAATCAGGTATCATGTGGGTGATTCATGGTAAAGGTACTGGAAAACTCCGTGAAGGAGTTCATGAATTCTTGACACATCACCCTCAAGTCGATCGATTTGAATTAGCTGGTGAAAAAGATGGTGGTGGCGGTGTCACCATTGCTTATCTCAAATAACTAATTCGCTATCAATCAATATCAATAATTACCAATTAAAGCTATGTCTAATCAATCAATTGGCTTAAGCGATCGTCTGTACGAATACTTGCTGGCTAATTCTGTTCGTGAACTAGATATATTAACTAAACTTCGCCAGGAGACATCAAAGCACCCCTTGGTAGAGATGCAAATTTCTCCAGAACAAGGACAATTGATGGGATTGCTAGTTCAGTTAATTGGTGCAAAAAAATGTTTGGAAGTAGGTGTGTTTACTGGCTATAGTTCTTTAGTCGTAGCATTAAATTTACCCGATGATGGTCGATTAATTGCTTGCGATATTAGTGATGAATTTACATCGATCGCCAGGAAGTATTGGCAAGCAGCAGGTGTAAGTAATAAAATCGATCTGCATATTGCCCCTGCACTGGAAACACTCGATCGATTATTAGCTAATGGCGAAGCTGGTAGCTTTGACTTTGCTTTTATCGATGCAGATAAAAATAATTATGCAGCTTATTATGATCGCTGTTTTCAGTTAGTGCGACAGGGCGGATTAATTTTAGTTGATAATGTCCTGTGGTACGGTAGAGTTGCCGATCCAACGATGGATCAAGATCAGCGAACTCAGGCAATCAAACAAATAAATCACCAGATTTATCATGACGATCGAGTCCAGATTAGTTTAATCCCGATTGGGGACGGACTGACGATCGCCAGGAAAAAATAAATTCAGGTTACTGAAATTGGTGCTGATTTAGGATCGATTATAGTCTGGTTGCGGATCAATGCCACCTGCCCGATTGATCGGCCAAAACCGAACTGTTGCTTTGCCAACAATTTTATCTTTAGGTACAAAGCCCCAGTAGTGACTATCGTAACTATTGTTGCGGTTGTCACCCAATACCAAGTAATGACCTTTGGGGACAATCCCATCAGGCGTTAATGCTGTACTACTCCAATTGTAGTGAGGAGCTTCATCCAGGTACTTCTCCGAGAGAACTTTCCCATTGATATACACCTTACCGCTCTTGACATCGATGCGATCGCCAGGTAAGCCAATTACCCGCTTGATAAAAGCCTCGTTAAATTTTTTCTTGCCATCATCATCTAATTCTTTTTCCAGTTGGGCGGTAGGATTGAAAACTACAATGTCGCCACGAACTGGATCTGTGAAGCGGTAACTAATTTTATCGATAATCAATCGATCGTTAATTTGCAATGTAGGGAGCATGGAGCCAGAAGGAATATAACGAGCCTCAGCCACAAAGCTCCGAATCCCCAACGCCAAGAAAGCACTCAATCCAATTGTTTTGAGAGTTTCGATCCACGGATTTTCGACTTTAGGTGCTAATGTAGGTTCGGATTTTGAAGTAGTTTCCGGTTCAGAGTCTGGTTGAGGCTGTTCGTAATCCATAAAAACGATTGAATGGGAGGTAAGATTTGAGTTGAGGGTAATTCGAGTTGGTAGTGGTGGCGACAATTGGTAGATCTCATTTTTAAGCTACATATTGGTGCAACCTCTCCCTGGGGGCATCGATCTCCAAAAAATCTCAATGATTGTAATGTAAAATTTTAACTAGATAGTTTTGAAGAGAAGCATTCAAGCACAGCTAGGTTTTAACTTTTCTGGATGATTGATTCGTCACTAGCTGACGAGCAAGCTTCGAGCAACAGATATAGTAGTACAAAGACAGATTAGGACAAGTTTTAGTCCGCGACGGCGGACTTTGAATCAGTAGCTACGACTTCAGTCGTTGTACTGTCATAACCTGAGCTTCTTACTGCTATACCATTCGATACTTTTGCAAAAATTGTTTTGTCTACAGACCATTATGCCCTTTATTGTTAACGATCGAGTATGAACGAAACTTCTTTGCTAATCCGTCATGCTCGGATCCTCTTGGCTGATGGTGAATGGCTGATAGGAGATGTCTTGGTTCGAGCTGAACGCATCGTCGAAATTGCCGCTAGCATTACCACTACTGAGGTAACTAGAGAGATTGACGCAACTGGATTGGTTTTGTTGCCTGGAGTCATCGATCCTCAAGTCCATTTTCGGGAGCCAGGATTAGAACATAAGGAAGATCTGACAACCGCTAGTCATGCTTGTGCAAAGGGCGGGGTGACATCATTTCTAGAGATGCCCAATACCAAACCATTGACAATTACCCAAGCTGCTCTGGATGATAAACTCGATCGAGCATCCCAGAAAAGCATCGTCAATTATGGCTTCTTTATCGGTGCAACTCCTGCCAACCTGCCAGATATTCGTTCTGCTAGCCCTACCTGCGGCATCAAGGTGTTCATGGGTTCCGCACATGGAGATCTTCTCGTTGATACTGCCGCCGTCTTGGAACCGATTTTTGCCCAGGGAGAACGCTTAATCGCCGTTCATGCCGAAGATCAAGCCCGGATTAATCAACGCAAACAAGCATTTGCCGGAATTACCGATCCGGCGATCCATTCCCAAATTCAAGACAATCAAGCCGCACTCAACGCCACCAAACTCGCGCTCGAATTATCCAAAAAATATCAGCGGCGGCTACATATTCTCCATCTCTCCACAGCGGAAGAAGTCGAACTACTCCGTCAGGATAAACCCGCTTGGGTAACAGCCGAAGTCACCCCCCAGCATCTCATGCTCAATACCGATGCCTATGCCAACATCGGTACCCTCGCCCAGATGAATCCACCCCTACGCAGCCATCATGATAATCAAGTATTATGGGCAGGTTTATTGGATGGCACGATCGATTTTATCGCCACAGATCACGCACCACATACCTTAGCCGAAAAAGCTCAAGGCTATCCCAATACCCCATCAGGAATGCCTGGAGTGGAAACAGCTCTTCCGGTGATGTTAACCCAAGCAGTCGCTGGCAAATGTTCGATCGAGCAAGTCTCAAATTGGATGTCCACGGCTGTCGCCAAAGCCTATAATATCCCCAATAAAGGATCGATCAAGATCGGGTATGATGCGGATTTAGTATTAGTAGATGTAGAAAATTATCATCCAATCGATCGCCAAGATATCGTCGCAAAATGTGGTTGGAGTCCCTTTGAAGGTTGGAATCTCACTGGTTATCCGGTTTATACGATCGTCAATGGAAATATTGTCTACGAAAAAGGTACGATTCGATCGGAGATTAAAGGTAAAGCCCTAAGATTCGATTCTCCACAGGAGAGGCTCCGCCAACGAATTGCCTGAAGAACAAGACGATCAAACTCTATTCCTCACTGCCAATTAATAAGATCAGCGTAGCGATTCCTGCGAAAAAAGCACCG
>JANYIT010000319.1 GCA_025358725.1 Chamaesiphon sp. GL140_3_metabinner_129_sub | reverse complement strand
ATTTTCGCTCGATCGAGGGATTCAAGCGATCGAGTACAAGGGTTTTGAGCCTTTAAGCATCAAAACCTTGCACTTGATTCGCAAAAAAAGGCTCAAAACCCCTGCAGTGAATGCCTTGCTGAGATCTTCAGCAAGCCCTAAATATAGATAGATTAGTCCGCGTAGCGGAAAGTGCTTTACTTAGGGTTTCCCCAAGTAGAACACCTTTCAAAGACAGGCGGACTTTGTATCATGAGCCACGATTTCAATCGTTGGCAATCAATTAATATCTAATCGCTTTAACATGGCTGCTCGCGCTCGATCGGCTAAACTGTCATCTAGTGGTGCAAGATTTATTTCAGTTTGATATTTATCCTGAAGCGCAGTTTTGATCATCCAATCCGCAATAAATGGGTTCTTGGGAATCAGTGGCCCGTGGGAATAAGTGGCGATCGCGTTGTGATAAAATGCGCCTTCAGTGCCATCGGTAGCATTATTACCAAAACCTTTAATTACAGTTCCCAAGGCTTCAGCATTCGGGCCAAGATAAGTTCTACCACCGTGATTTTCAAACCCGACAATTATCGGTTTTTTGCCCCCTAGCATCTCGGTAAGTTCAGCGGCAAGTCTTTTGGCAGTAATCTCGAATACAACGTTGCCAATGCAGCGCGGAACGTCAATCCCTGGATGTTTGCTCTCTAGATCGATGATGCCCATGCCTTCGATCCGTTCGCCCAATCCAGGTTCGTAAAACCTGCCGAGCAATTGAGGTGAACCGCAGGTAAATACACCTGGTGCGCCTGCATCTAGTTTAGCTTTGATTGCTTCGGCTTTGGCTCCAGCGAGGTCACGCATGACGATCTCTTGTTGACGATCTTGGGCACCGCCGCCCGCCATCACATCAATTTGGTGGATACTATCAGGATGAGAATTAACGTCAAATGGAATCACTTCAACGTTAATTCCCCGCCATTGGGCGCGTTGTTGAATCGCAATTACATTTCCTCGATCGCCATAAGTACTCATTAAGGTAGGATAAAGCCAGCCGATTTTTAGTTCTAAAGTCATGGGGTTTCTAGAGATTTGGAAAGTACACCATCCGTAGGGGCGGGTTTATGCTAGAAATCGTGTTTGTAATCAAAATTTAATTCAAACCCGCCCTCACCTCACTAGCAGTTATAAATACTATAAAATCTTTTTACCAGTTAGAATTTCGCGAACGTCTAACATCGCTGAATAAGTTGGAATAATGTGGAGAATTTCAGTAGGTAAAGTGAGTTTGATCGCAGTATTGATCGCTTCTTTGAGATTTTCTTTGACGATGATATTCGCACCACCATTCGGATCGGTTTTGCTATATTCTAATCGCAATGCCATATCATAAACTCGATCGCCACTAACGACAATAGTGCCGCCAGCATTGACAAATTTCTCGGTATCTACATCCCAAATCCACGAGACATCGGTACCATCAGGGGTGCGATCATTTAGTATCATTAAACTAACAGATCCACCACCAGTCTGATTTACTTGACTGACAGCGCGAATTGTTTCGTTCATACTGGCAGGATTTTTAGTTAATAAAATCCGCACCTTTTTGCCATTGTAAACTAGTTCTTCCGATCGACCAAATGCTGCTTGGAAGTTGCTAATCGTTTCGAGAATCACGGGCTTACCAATCCCGATCGATTCCATCGTGGTAATCGCAGCAAGGGTATTATACTTATTATAAACACCGATCAATACCTGCGGCCATTCCTTACTATAGATCGAGAGTTTACTCTTGGTAAAGTCACACTTAGGACAGTCAAAATCACCTTGGTGAGACAGATAAACACCCTTGTATTCGAGCGCAGTGCCACAACTCGGACAGTAAATTGAATCTACAGCATGAGGAATTTCATCTAGATATAATTCCGGTTCGCTCAATCCAAAATATTTAACTTGTTTGGGTTTATCCCCTTTCGATAATTGTTGTCCCAAATGTGCCAGAGCCGGATCGTCACCATTGGTAACTAAAATTGTATCGCAATCTAAATCCGCAATTGCCTTACCCCAACGATAGGTAATTGTATCAACTTCCCCATATCGATCGAGTTGATCGCGAAATAAATTCAGCGCGATGACATACTTGGGTTTTAGTTGGGGAATTACTAGCGGAATTACATTCTCATCTACTTCAAGAATTCCATAGTCAGCCTTGAGTTTACCCGTCAAACTCGTCTTCTCTAATAGCGTGGTAATTAAACCATTAACTAAATTAGCTCCCGCCTCATTGTGGACGACATTCCAACCATCTTTTTCCAAAATATCCCGCAGTAATAACGAGGTAGTCGTTTTGCCATTCGTGCCAGCGACGATAATTACCCCATACTTAATCTGCTGGGAAAGCAGGGCTAAAATCTGTGGGTGCAACCGTTTACCGATAGTACCAGGCAGCACACTCGCCGCACCTAGCTTGAATGTCCGAATTGTCGCGGTAATTGTCTTCGCGGCAAATACCGCAATTCCCAATCTGACTCGATCTAATAAGTTTATCTGCACCTTACACCCTGTTTCAGCGATGGACTAGTATCGGGGTGACTACACCACCTGAAGCTGCACATTATATCTCAGAATGATCTTGCCTAACGAAGCATGTTCGTAAAGATTGAGGATGATTTTAAGCGTCAGC
>JANYIT010000261.1 GCA_025358725.1 Chamaesiphon sp. GL140_3_metabinner_129_sub | reverse complement strand
CAATCTTCCTAACAGCTCTATTTTTTGTGCCCCTGTCGCAACCGATCGTTACTTGTCGTTTCGATCTGAACTGCCCTTTCGCGACACCTACCCGACATTAACCTGTCGCGACACGTCTAACCACTTGACATTTAACATTGCTGAAGGGGCAGAAATATCGATCGAGATTAATCCTAGTTATGTCGATCGAGAATATATTCTATTTCTGCGGCAACTGGGTTTCAACCGAATTAGTTTTGGGATTCAGGATTTTAATCCTCAAGTTCAGGAAGCAATTAATCGGGTACAGCCGGAACAGATGTTATTTGATGTGATGGCTTGGATTCGGGAAGCTGGATTTGAAAGTGTCAATGTGGATTTGATTTATGGCTTGCCATTTCAGATCCAATCGACTTTTCAGGAAACAGTCCAAAAGACTTTACAATTAAATCCCGATCGAATTGCGGTCTTTAATTTTGCCTATATTCCTTGGCTCAAACTAGTTCAAAAACGGATGCCGGAAGCGGCGATGCCAAGTACTGCCCAAAAGTTAAAGATCTTGCAAAACACGATCGCCCAATTGACCGAAAATGGTTATGTATTTATTGGGATGGATCACTTTGCCAAGCCTAATGATGAACTCGCAATCGCTCAACGTAATGGTCAACTTCATCGCAATTTTCAGGGTTATACTACCCAGCCTGAATCAGATTTATTGGGCTTTGGGATGACTTCTATTAGTATGTTGCAGGATGTCTATTGTCAAAATCAGAAGGGCTTGAAAGATTTTTATCGATCGATCGATGCAGGTGAATTACCGATCGAAAGAGGCGTGCGATTGAGTCAGGATGACTTAATTCGCCGCACGGTGATTATGGAATTGATGTGTCAATTCCAGGTATTAATGTCAGATTTGGAAGCAAAATATCACCTGGGTTTCGATCGAGATTTTAATGATTACTTTGCCAAAGAATTACCCGCTCTTGATGCGCTAGAAGCCGATGGATTAATCGACAGGTGGGGTGATGGAATTGAAGTAACACCGAGCGGACGATTGTTGATTCGCAATATTGCCGCCGTGTTCGATACTTATCTCGGCAATCGCCCAGTTGAAACATTTTCCAAAGCAATTTGAGTATTTTTTAATGCAAACAACGCAAACTCGCTACCCGCTGGATTGGACGGCAGTATTCTTTTTTACGACAATTCATGTCATCGCCCTTTCTGCTCCCTGGTTCTTTTCTTGGGCTGCCGTGGGTGTGACTCTTGTTTTACACTGGTTATTCGGCAGTATTGGCATTTGTTTGGGCTATCATCGGCTGTTGAGTCATCGCAGTTTTCAGGTACCCAAATGGCTGGAATATACGATCGCGATCCTGGGCACACTCGCGTTACAAGGTGGGCCGATTTTTTGGGTGGCGGGTCATCGATTACACCACGCTCATACGGAGGATGTCGATCGAGATCCCTACTCTGCGCGGCGGGGGTTTTGGTGGAGCCATATGCTGTGGATCTTCTATCCTCACTCAGAATTCTTCGACGTTGAGCAGTACAAAAGGTTTGCCCCCGATCTGGCACGCGATCGATTTTATTGCTGGCTGAATAAATATTTTTTGCTGCTCCAAATCCCGCTAGGGCTGTTGCTGTATGCCTGCGGGGGCTGGTCATTTGTGATTTGGGGAATGTTTGTCCGATCGGTTTTGCTCTGGCATAGCACCTGGTTTATCAATTCGGTTACTCACATGTGGGGGTACCGGACTTTTGAGACGGCGGATAACTCCCCTAATCTTTGGTGGGCAGCAATTCTCACCTATGGCGAAGGTTGGCACAACAACCACCACGCTCATCCGAATGTTGCCAAAGCAGGTTGGCGATGGTGGGAGTACGATCCGACTTGGTGGGCAATTTGGTTGTTACAGAAATTTGGGCTGGCGCGGAAGGTGGTGATGCCACCGAGTTAAAGCGGGGAGTTGGGAATCCATGAAAGCCAGCGATTGAGACCATCCTAGCGTATCCGCTCCGCGAGTACGGCTCATGATGCAACGTCCGCCTACGCGGACTAATTTCAGTCCGTGTGTGGGCAATACGGGTTGGTTAACTGGCAAGCCTCATATTAGTCCGCGAAGGCGGACTTTGCATCACTAGCGGCGACTTCAGTCGCTGACTAACTAACCGTATTGAGTGTGTAAAATGAAAACAACGATCGCGACACATTTTACTTCTGTTTATGGGCCAGTGCAATCTTGGCGGTTTGGTCGATCGCTTGGTATCGATCCGATCGGTTCCTGCTCTTGTTGTTCGTTTAACTGCGTATATTGTCAGTTAGGCAAGATTGAGCGTCAGAGTTGCACCCGTCAGATTTTTGTCACAACTGAGCAAATTCGCCAAGATCTCCAATCCTTCAAGCTGTGCAATTTGGACACCATCACCCTCAGCGGTAGTGGTGAGCCAACTCTGGCGCAGAATTTAGGTGAAATTCTAGTGATGGCAAAGGAGACGATCGCCAAACCGATCGGCGTATTGACCAATGGTAGCTTGTTGCCCGATCTCCAGGTACGGGAAGAACTAGCGATCGCTGATTGGGTTGCTGTCAAAATTGATGCGATCGATTCTGACTCATTTCGGCGGATCGATCGTCCAATGTCAACCATCAACCTTGAGGAAATCTGGGCAGGTTTACTCCAATTTCGCCAGAGCTATTCAGGAAAACTGGCAATTCAAACAATGCTGCTAACTGCTTGGAGCGATCGTCAACAGACAGACTATCTCCACCAGATGCAAACATTACAACCAGACGAAATCCAACTCAACACCCCCACCCGCCCTCAGCCGCTAGTCCATCAATTAGCCGCACGCGGCAATCATCCACCGCAAGATCTCGCCTATCCAACCAAGCAACTCAAGCAAGTCGATAGTGAGGTACTACAGGCATTTGCCGATCGACTTGAAACCGCAATGGGAATTCCGGTGCGTTATCCATAAACCCTAGAAGATCCCCCCTAGCCCCAAAAGGCTACCGTGTATACACAAGTCGGCTAGACTTCTGCGTTGGCAGACGCTACGCGAACGGCTTAGGTTGATTTACCCCCCCCAACCCCCCTTGTAAAGGTGGGGCTTGAGCCTCCCTCCCCTTAGAAAGGGGAGGGCTGGGGTGGAAAATCCCCTCTTGGGAGGGGTGCCCGTAGGGCGGGGTGGGTAGATCTACGCATCAACTCAAAAAGACTTGTTGTGTATACACGGTAGCCTTTTTTAAGGGGGATCTCTAGTGTTTAGGCGTAACAAAAATAACTTTTCAAACATCCAAAATATGACTTTATCAATTACTCCCACCACCGCCAAACAACCCCCGATCGATCCTCAACCCAACTTCAAACTCAAAGACATCATTAAAACCTTACCCAAACAAGTTTTTCTCAAAGATCCGCGCAAAGCTTGGCAACAAGTCATCCTCAGCGTCGCGATGGTAGGCTTAGGTTACTTCGGTTTAGCAATTTCCCCGTGGTATTTACTCCCCGCAATCTGGATTTTCACCGGAACCGCACTCACAGGCTTTTTTGTAATTGGACATGATGCCGCTCATCATTCATTCTCCAATCGTCGCCGAGTCAACGATCTTGTCGGACACGTTTTGATGTTACCCCTGCTCTACCCCTTCCACGGCTGGCGCATCCTCCACAACTATCACCACAAACACACCAATAAACTCAGCGTAGACAATGCTTGGCAACCCTGGATGCCCGATGATTACAACAATGCTGGATGGTTGATGCAACTAGTTTATCGTGCCATGCGGGGGCGGTTATCGTTCACTGGGCGGGACTACATTTCCAATGGAATCGGTTTGCAGGCAAACAACGCGAACAAGTAAAATTCTCGGCTTTATTAGTAATTATTGGTGGTGGGATTGGTTTAACGTTACTAACATTAACTACTGGTTGGTGGGGATTAGTCAAATTTTGGTTGATGCCGTGGTTGGTATATCACTTTTGGATGAGTACTTTTACCCTCGTCCACCATACCGCTGTAGATGTTCAGTTTCAAGCAGCCAGTGAATGGAATGAAGCAATGGCGCAGTTAGCTGGCACGATTCATTGTGATTATCCGTGGTGGGTAGAAATCCTCTGTCATGATATTAATGTTCATGTCCCTCACCATATCTCAACCGCAATTCCTGCATACAATCTCCGAAAAGCACACGAGATTATTCAGGAAAATTGGGGCGAATATGTCAAAGAACGTAAATTTAATTGGGGTTTGATCTTAGAAATCACCGATAATTGTCATCTCTACGATCCGAAAAATTGTTACCAAACTTTTGACGATTTTAATTCATAAATTCTCCACCAAATTGCATGATGCAATCTCATCGAGATCGAGTGATTATCGATCGAGTGGACTCACAACACCTCGCCCACCACGATTCAGCACGTGGGTATAAATCATAGTGGTTTTGACATCTTTGTGACCTAGTAGTTCTTGAATCGTGCGAATGTCATAACCACTTTGAAGCAGGTGGGTAGCAAAGGAATGACGGAAAGTGTGGCAACTAACCCGCTTTGAGATCTTAGCTAGCTGCACGGCTGCTTTGAGAGCTTTCTGCAAGCCACTTTCATGGAGATGAAACCGGACAATCCCGCTACCTCTGGGATCTTGACAGCGAGTTGACGCAGGAAAGACATATTGCCAAACCCACTGACGGGGAGCATTGGGATCTTTGCGATGGAAAGCAAAGGGCAATATAGTTGCCCCATAGCCGAGTTCTAAATCTTGCTGATGGATGAGGCGAACTTGTTGAATGTGAATTTGCAGAGGTTCTATGACGCTTTGCGGTAGCAGTGTGACTCGATCCTTACCACCTTTGCCGCAGCGGATGACCATTTGAGACTGGGCAAAGTCGATGTCTTTGATTCGTAGCTCCATACATTCGCGCAAGCGTAGTCCACTACCGTAAAGTAGTTGCAGCATCAGCCTATGGACTCCGGTGGTTTGTTGAATGATGGCAAAAGCTTCATCGGGAGAGAGAACGATCGGAATTTGCTGTGGGCGTTTGGCTCGGATGGCATTGATTCGATCTTCAAGTTCTATCTGTAAAACTTGACGGTATAGAAATAAAATGGCATTGAGAAGCTCTGATTTTGAGTGGCGGCAGCAACGTTTCCTTCGACTGCTAGATGAGTTAAAAATTCCTCTATTTCTGGGACTCCCATATCTTTGGGATGACGCTTGTTATGAAACAAAATGTATCGAACAATCCACTGCACGTAAGTTTCTTCTGTACGGTAGGAATAATGCTTAAGGCGGATTATATCTCTAACTTGGTCTAGCAGTTTCTTAGGGGGATTTTGCCTAATGTTACAATATATTGAAAAATTCAGCAGATCCCCCTTTAATAGGATGATAGGCAGAAACATTCTGCTTTTATATAGGGAATATGCTGAATTTTTCAGTCTATCTACCCGAATTTGGGTGAATAGGCGGAAACTTTCCGCCTAATAATAGTTAGACGTTCTCGCAGAAATTAAGGTGAGTTATATCGGTTGAGGCTATTTCTGGGTACGAAGAATTAGCTGTGGTTTAGATACAGTTGATGACGGTTTATTACCATTTTGTCTGCGCTAAAATATCTCCACTCAAAGATGTTATAAATGTCTTATTCAAGCCATCAGATACTTCAAGTAGTTTTACAGGTTGTGAAACGCTTTAGTATTTAGGTTGTGGCAGTCGTCCCTATATTCTATCGGGGTTGCTAATGGGGTGAGTGGTAGAGAAGGCGATCGTTTTCAATGTTGTCTGCGCTGTCTAACCCGTCATTAGAGCGGATGGACGGGACACACGGTCTGTTTTGCTTACTTTACAGGCCACCGCTCAATTCCATGCCGTTAGACTGACACCTAATCCAGTAAAAGTCAGGATTAGAAAATCAAGCACTGCATGAGTGGCTATAAACTAATAGTGTAAGGAGATTCCGCGTGTTGAGCAGGAAGATTGAGATTTGGGAAGCTGAACAACCAGAGGACATGCAGGATGGCAACAAGCATGCTTTGCCAATGTTGGGCAAGGCACGAGTTAAGACAACAGAAATCGACATGTCAATTCTAACTGGCAACCTAAAAGAAATTCTCTCCGACTTCCAACAGGTAATTGACGAGCAACCGGAATCTAAATCTGGCTATTACGTTGATGAAATTGAACTGTGTTTTGGGGTTAATGGAAAGGGCAGTGTCGCACTTATTGGTAAGCTCGAAGCTGGAATGCAGGCTAGTATCAAGGTGAAGATCAAACGTGAAGCAAAAGGATAGTTTTAGTTGAAGCCACACGAGTTCATTCAAACACTCAATGCCAAAAACCCAAAGGTGGTGGTAGATCGTCTGCCTGATTGGCTTGTCAATCAGTGGAAGAAATCCGGTCAGGACATTGAAGATCTGCTTACGTCAGTAAACCAATCAGATTGGGCTGTACTCCTGTTAGATCATCTAAAGCCGAGGCTTCATAAGGATTTACAATTGTTTTTAGAATCTGAGCTAATTGCCGTCGGTTCTGTGGAAGACCCAGCTCCAGATGCATACATGCAAGACCTCGACGGAGAAGGGTATGCAATCATTTTTCACTCCGGTCTCAGGGATTTCGTCTATCGTGTTGCTAGAATTATCGCAACACGCTTTAAACCAGAAATGTTTGTTCAAGGATTTGAACCCGTCGGCACAATCGGTGAAACTTCACGTCTTGTGTCAGAGGTTTTTTGGTGGTACCAAGACACTGGGTCAGCATTTGGGCCAAGTTACCCAATAGGTGAATTTCAGCTAAGAATCGCAAATCTCTTGGCAGTGGAGACAGAGACGTTCCTTCTTGCCCATGAGATTGGCCACATTCTGGACATTGGACATGAGTCCTGTGACGCAATGATTATCAAGTTGGAGGATGTGGTTTCACCAGACCATCGGGACGAGTTTGTGGCTGACTTGATTGGTCTTAGGCTTGTAATGGGATTAAACAGCCCGGATGCCGATCTCGATCCGTTCAATACTTCAATGATCTATGCTGGTGCTGAGTTTGCACTTCAAATCTATAGCGGATTGGAATGTCTTGGATTTGAATTCAAAGACAGCCATCCTGCGGCATTGGCTCGGTTAGAGCGTATGCGCTCCGAGATAAAGGCGAGCTGTGACAATATCGCATCTTGGAACATTGTTACGAGTATGTCTCGTGGCATTGACAGCATAATGCGGAAGGTTATCGAAATAATCCAAGATCCAGGGGAGTATGAAGATTTCTTTGAACGTGAAGCTGATCGAGTTGTATCTGAATTAAACCGCTTGCTGGAGCAATATACTGGCGGAATGGTTCCAAACTATTTGGAGTTCTGTATTGCGGCAAACGATCTCTTCAAGCAAGGATACTCTCACAAGATGTTGGAACATGTAGCTCAAGTTACCGCAGCTTTCGTCCATGACTTGCGCTTGGTAAATGGTGAATCTACTATGAACTCGTCTACTGGGGTGCGATTTCAAAAATACAAACTGCTTCTGATGTATGTTAGCAACATGAGGGAACCAGCACAGTCACTATTCATGGATGCCTTGCACAGCGAATAAGAACATTATGAGCGTGGAGCCGTCGAAGATGCAAGTACTATTTATCCGGCAACCTATCCTGAAAAATGAGACAATTTGATCGCCTCCTTAAGCTAAAATGGAAGCGTCAAGCGAAGTTAACCCAATGATAATTTGAGAACCCCGACATAACAAGGAAGAATTCACCCACCACAAGATTGTAGCTATCGATAAAAAATCATTACTAGTATCAGATAATTAGTACAAGAGGTTTTGAAGTGAGGATTCCTGAAGACCTAATTATCCCAGATGCCAAAATTACTCAGTACCTTCTAGTTCTAAAAGCAAGGAATGATAAATCGAGGTTTTTGGCTCAAGCTGGGTTTACCCAAGAAAATCCAGAAGCTTTGAGGCTAGCAATCCAAATTCAGGCAATGGGTAAAGAGATGATCGAAGAGAAAAGTAATGAGTACGGTACCTTTTACCAAGTTGCAGGAGAATTGATCGGTGTAAATGGTGTTAGCCTATCGGTTGTTACCGTTTGGCTACAAAGACAGATAGATGGTAAATTTCAGTTTGTGACCCTCAAACCTAATTAGGAGTACTAACATGAAGGTAGAGTTGTATCAAGAAGTTGCATTAACTCGTGACTTGCCAGAGCATGGCCTGAGAGTTGGCGATATTGCCACGTTAGTTGATTTTGTTCCTCATCCAAGTGGTGGAGAAGAAGGTTGTGTGCTGGAAGTTTTTAACGCGATCGGTGAATCTCTTGCAACGATCGCTGTTCCAATTTCTGTAGTAGAGGCTCTGCGCTCTGATGAAGTTTTATCCGTTCGCCCCTTAGCGAAAGCAAGTTGATCCGACAGTCTAACAAACCCGTTGCACCTGACGAGATTGATTTTCTCTAGCAAACCCACGAGATTGTTGGCAGCGGGTGAACGGGAACGTTAGACAGCCTAGAAATGTTGCTATGAGATGAGAAATTAGTGGATACAGACACTCTCAAGACGATTCTTCAAGGGATGCAAGAGACTGCTCGGGCTACCGCAGCAGAGCCACCTTCTGATCGAAAAAGCACTGCTGGTCGTGTAAGCCCTTCGTTTCTTCGACATGTGAACCAAGTGCTCCGCCATGTGAATGCCATTATCCCCGAATCGCCCCTCGGTCTTTTCGACGAAGACACCACACCGAGTCAAGTCGATTATCCAAAGACGCTTGAGGTTTTGCAGCAACTCAAATCAGCATCAATCATTTTAGGCATCTCTCCATCATCAGCACTCGCCAATGAGGTCAGTGATACTGAGCAGCCCCAGTCGGCTGGAGAGAGATCGAAGCCTGATGTATTTATTGGATGTTCTGTTGAGGGTTTACGCATTGCAAAAGTTATTCAAGTTGCTCTCGCTCACTCCTCTCGACCGATGATCTGGCATCAAGGAGTATTTGGTCTCTCTCGTGGTACTCTCGAATCTCTGGTTGGGAAAGTACACATGTTCAAATACGCGATCTTAGTTCTGACTCCAGACGATCTTTTAGTCAAGCGTGGAGAAGCTGTTCCAGTTGCACGGGACAATGTTTTGTTTGAGTTGGGTCTGTTTATGGGAGCGCTGGGTCGGGAGCGCACATTCATTGTCTGCGATAGCTTGGTGTCGCTTCCATCCGATTTGGCGGGTATCACGCCTGCCAGGTTCAAACTTACTGAAGCTACTAACATTGTTGCTGACCTCGGCCCCGTATGCACGAAGCTGGAGATCGAGATGGGACTTTTGTGAGCCAGTCCACGCCACACTACCTAAAATGGCCTAAACGCAAAAGTAATAGCGCTGCTAAGGTATAGCTGAAATCTGGCGTACAATGGAGGTAGTTGTTCATCGAATCGTCATGACACTCGAAAACCTTGAAGCCGCAGTCCTTTTGCTTCCGAAGCAGTCTCAAGCCACGCTCCTAGCTCGAATGCTAGAGCGACTGGGGCAAAGCACTGAAATCGATCAAGAAGTTGCTTCCGCCTGGGTCGAGGAGGCAGAATTACGCGATAGAGCAATGGATAATGGTCAAGTTGCTGGCATCCCTGCCGAACAAGTATTTCAGCGATTTCGTACATCCTTGCAATGAGAAGCGTCATCTTTCATCCACTGGCAGAGCAAGAACTGCTTGATGCCGTTTCCTACTATGAGGAACAAGAAACTGGACTTGGTTTAGAGTACTTGGGCGAAGTAGAACACGCAGTGAATTTTCTCGTGCGCTACCCGGAAGCAGGTGCGAAAGTGAGCGGCTCTATTCGTCGCCTAACTTTACCCAAGTTCCCCTACTCTTTGCTGTACCGTCTGTTGGATGATCAGATTCGTATTTTGGCCGTAGGACACCATAAGCGCAAGCCACAGTATTGGATAAATCGACAGTAATAGGCGGCAGTCTAACAAGTCGTTGGAGCTGATATTAAAGGTTTTTTGCTTCGATCGGGTTCATGACTACTGCTCAACTTAATCGTTGTAAAACGATTTGAGAGCGAGACAGTCCGCGAAGGCGGACTTTGCATCACTAGCGGCGGTTTCAACCGCTAGGTAATTAGCTAACCGAACCGTATTGGGACGAATATGCCAAAGAGCGTAAATTTAATTGGGGTTTGATGGCAAAAATCACCGATAATTGTCATCTCTACGATCCAGAAAATTGTTATCAAGCCTTTGATGATTTTTATTCGTAACTTCCCCTCATTGCTGAAATAACGATCGTGTCTAATCTCCCATCGCTCCGCATTGGTCAACATCTTGCCCGTCACCCGATCGTTCAAGGTGCAATGGCGGTGCGCGTATCTGGAGCTAATTTAGCAGGTGCAGTGGCGAATGCAGGTGGCGTAGGATTGATTTCTAGTTTTGGAATTGGGCTGAATTCTCCTTACTTTGATACCAAGCCTAGAAAGTTTTTTGCAGCTAATAAATTAGCCCTCATCGATGAACTCGCCAAGGCACGGGAAATTAGTCCAGATGGGATCATTGGCGTGAATGTTTTGGTGGCAACGCGAGATTATAAAGCATTAGCGCAAACGGCGGCGGCGCATGGAGCAAATTTGATTGTGACAGGGGCGGGGATGCCGTTAACTTTGCCCGAATCTGTCCGCGATTATCCCACCGTAGCATTAGTGCCGATCGTTTCCAATCTCCAAGCTGCTCAGACAATTTGTGAGACTTGGCACCAAAATTATCAACGTTTTCCTGATGCGTTTATTTTGGAACATTGCAAGTTAATTGGCGGACACTTTGCCAGTCAATGTGAAGAGCTTGACGATTCCACCTTGGAAACTACCATCGCCCAATTACAAGCTTATCTCGATTCGATCGAACTGAATATTCCGATTATTGTCACGGGTGGAATTTGGGATCGATCGGATATCGATCGCATGTTCGCAATCGGAGCTGCTGGCGTGCAAATTGGCACCAGATTTATTACCACAGCAGAATGTGATGCCGATCGACAATACAAAGAATTTCACCTTCAGGCTCATGTCCATAATCTAGTCACAGTCCCCAGTCCAGTCGGCAAACCCGCCCGCGCGATCGGCAATCAATTTACCGAGGATGTATTAAAAAATTCACCCACCCTCGAAAAACGCTGTATTGCCAACTGCTTGGATTCCTGTCTATGTCGAGACAAAAAAATCACCTACTGTCTCCTTCAGGCTCTCAGCAAAGCCGCCCAAGGCGATATCGATCGGGGGTTAATGTTTTCCGGTGGTGCTGTGAAACCTGTGGCAAAAATCTTACCTGTCGCCGAAGTGATGGCATCTCTCACATAGGCTTTAGATGCTGCTGCTGTATACACAAGTTATTTGAGTTGCTGCGTAGGTTGTTTACCCCCCAACCCCCCCTTGGAAAGGAGTTGCTCTTGTCCCCTCCCCTTTACAAGGGGAGGGCTAGGGTGGGGTAAAGATCTCCGCGTCATCTCAAACCACAATTAGATCGAGCTTAATTATTTCTTTAGAGTAGCCCTAACACTCCATCTTCACCCAATCTTTTACTGTTGGTAACTATAGGGGACAAATGTAACCATCTTGCGATTCCGATGGGGATCTCTAGGATGGAAATAGACCCAGACAGATGTTACCCAGGAGCCTTGAGCATGATTCGTTTACTAGTTGGTGTGCTGGTATTTGTGATTAATACAGTTTATCGCGATCGACCTATTCCCCGATTCTATGTCCTAGAAACCGTAGCGCGGGTACCTTATTTTTCCTACCTATCCGTACTCCACTTTTCTGAAACCCTGGGATTGTGGCGGAAATCTGATTGGTTGAAAGTGCATTTTGCCGAATCCTGGAATGAACTGCACCACCTATTAATTATGGAAGAATTGGGCGGTGATAAAATGTGGATCGATCGATTCCTCGCCCGATCTGTTGCCTTACTTTACTATTGGATCGTTATTATCCTGTACGTAATTCATCCAAAAGCAGCCTACAACTTCATGGAATTAGTCGAAGGTCATGCCTACGATAGCTACAACAAATATTTAACAGAAAATGCCGACGAACTGAAAGCACAACCCGCACCACAAATCGCGATTCAATATTATCGAGATGGTGATTTATATATGTTTGATGAGTTCCAAACCGGACAAAAACTCGAACCCCGTCGGCCATCAGTCAACAACTTATATGACGTATTTGTAAATATTCGCGACGACGAACAAGAGCATGTCAAAACAATGTTTGCTTGCCAACAAACTAATGCCCAACTCACTTTCAAAAGTCCTCATAGTCAGGCTCAATTAGAAGCTCCCATCTCCTAGTTCGTTCGCGTTGGCGAAGCCTGCCGTTAGGCACAGGGTGGGCTTTGCCCAATCGGCTAGCACCTGTAGCACGCATCAAGATGACAGTAGACTTCTATGATTAGTCCGCGCAGGCGGACTTTGCATCACTAGCGGCGACTTTAGTCGCGCGGCTCAACCGAAACGGATTACAGTTCAATCGGAGTCATCAGATGAATTCACAATCTTTACAACAAACCCTCAATCCGCCTCAAATTCCCGCTAGTTATTTAAACCTCATGGGCTACGTCAATGAATCGGCAGTAAACGGCCCAGGTTGCCGCGCTGTGGTGTGGGTGCAGGGCTGCTCGCGCCATTGCCCAGATTGCTTCAATCCCGAATCATGGTCATTTGAGCTGAATCAACTGATTTCGATCGAAGATCTTGCCCTCAAAATCCTCAGCAACCCCCGCAATACTGGCGTAACTTTCTCTGGTGGCGAACCGTTTTGGCAAGCCCCTGGACTAGCAAAATTAGCCCGTCAGGTGAAGGCGGCGGGATTAACTGTGATGGCATTTACGGGGTTCAGTTTAGAAAAGCTACAAGCTCCCAATGCGCCTGCGGGGGCAACAGAATTGCTCGAACAACTCGATCTATTAATTGATGGCTCCTACATCAAAGAACTAGCGGTGCATTCACCAAATTCTCCGGTGTCTTCTAGTAATCAGCGGCTGCATATTTTCAATCCACAATTACAAGACAAAATTACCTGGGCAAGTGACCAAATCGAGATCCATGTATTGAATAATGGCGATCGATTGGTAACTGGATACCGCAGATACGAGAAATAGTTAAAAAGTTGAAAGTTGAAAGTTGAAAGTTGAAAGTTGAAAGTTGAAAGCGATATTTTTAGGATGGGGAATTTAGCCCCATCTTAAAAAAATCTGCTTAAAGGATGGGGGTTTAGACCACTGGTTTTCGTTAACTTCTTCGATCGCTTAAATCAATTATTAATTATTGGGTTGTCAGAGTGGGAATTCAAATATCTACTATTTGTTAATCATTAATATTTATCATGAAATATTCAAGCTCGATCGCACTAACCGAATTACAAACCAACCGACTCGCTCCCCAAAAATGTTATGACATGGCGATCGTCGGTGCGGGAATTTCATCTGCTTATACATTAATTCATTGGATTGCACGATTAGAGCAACAATCATCCGTAAGTCCCAGCTCTGAACCTGTCAAAATTCTGGTGACTGAAAAAACAGGTGAATTTTGGACTGGTATTCCCTATGGCGATCGATCTGGGTCTAATTCCTTATTAATTTCAACACTTAAAGAGTTCATTTCACAACAGGGAGAACGCGATCTTTTTACTAACTGGCTGACCGAAAATCGTGACTCGGTATTTGCACTATCGGAGCATCACAACGGTGAACTTACTACCAAATGGCTGCAAGCAAATGAAGCTGAAATGGCACAAGGTTTATGGGACAATCTATTCATTCCTCGCTATACATTTGGCTTGTATCTCAAACAACGTCTGACCAATCTTTTACAAACAGCAACAACCAAAGGATTAATCGATATTGACTTGCTAACTGCCGATGTATTGGATGTTCAATCCATCCAAGATGTTTATCGAATCGATCTTGCTCTTGCTAATCAAGATGACACATATATACTCGCAAACAAAGTAGTTTTAGCGATCGGTAGTCCGCCTAATGTATCATTTGAACATCCTCGATCGCATCAAACAGAACCGGAGATTTGTTACATCGATAATCTCTACGAACCATCATTGGACTTTAATATCGATCGAATCTGTCAGTCCTTACAACAATCCGATCCCAACTCTCCTCGTCGAGTCCTAATTGTCGGCTCGAATGCTGGCACCTTAGAAACACTCTACAGCCTGAATAACTCCAAAATAGCAGCAAGTTCGATCGACAAGTTCATCATACTTTCCCCAAATGCCACATTTCCCCATCGGATCGATCTCGAAGCTGTAATTGGAAATTATCGCCTCCAATATTTAGAAAATTTAATCAAATCTACACCCTTTACTGCCAAACAAATTCTGATCGCAGTCGAGCAGGATATCGCCGATGCTACCGCCAAAAATATCAATATTGCCGATATTTATCATCAGATATCAACGTTAGTCATTCAGGCATTAGATCTACTCAGTCTGAGCGAACAACAGCAATTTGTTTCAACCTATTCAGTTGAGATCGGTAAATTACAAAGACGAGCTGGTGCGGAATACCTAAACGTCGTGAAAGATCTGATTACTCAGCACAAACTAGAATTTATCAAAGGTAAGTTCCTTGGATATTTCCCCCTCACAACCATCGCGGCTGGCTGTGAATATCTTGACAGTGAAAATCAAGAGCAAAAAGTGTTCGATTTGCCAATTAGTGCGATCGTTAATTGTGCTGGATTCCAAGGTGTTTCTAGATCTGCTTCAGCCTTGATTCAAAATCTAATTCGGCGAAAAATCTGTGTGCCCAATGATTCAGATCGCGGATTCTTAATTAACAAGAATTTTGAAACCAGCAAAAATTTTTATTTAATGGGGCCACTAGTTGCAGGTAATATCGACGAAAATTTGAGAGTTTGGCACGCTGAAAGCTGCCAAAGAATTATTGATTTCTCTCAAACTTTAGCAAATGTATTAATTTGCAATTAACTAAATTAGCAGAGAATAGTAAAAGGGGTACAGCCGAGATAGGGGGTTGAGTTTGCCACACATCCAGATCAAGTAATGGCACTTTTAGCCGATCCAACTGATGCCGAAACCAAGCGATTTTTGGCGTTGCTGAATTTAGGTATGATTTAAGTTCAAGAAAATCTCTGAAATTTAGGGTAGGGACAATTCATTAAGCGGTATCTGCTAAGGCAGAGGCTGTGCCAACGCGATCCTCGGGTTTCCCGAGGGTTTAGCGCACCAAGCAGCGAGACAAGACATTGCCCCTTGTATCCTAAATTTCATACTCACATTCAGCAACGCCCGATTTTTTAGTTGGAAAGCCAACCACATGACTAGCATAGTTCACAAGTATGCTTTTATGTATGTCCGCTTTGGCATCCACAAACCCTCAGAATTTGACTTCTTCCAGACAGATACCCGCTGGGGCTATAACGGCTGTCTCAATCAACTTTGTGGCATCTCAATCAGCACAACATTATTTCTTGTCTTCTCGTCTCTAGAGAATCGGATTTAATTATTTCAAATTCTGTTTCAAATAAAGCTCTCATCAAATTGGGGGCTTTTTTGGATTGCTTTTAGTTTTGTCTACCCCTTTTGACTGAGATTATATTGAAAAACCACAATTAAAATCCATCGATATGTAGACAGACAGATTAGATAATTTTGATTATGCGTAGCAATTAAAAGCCATCAAATAATGAATTAAATATTAAGATATGTGCTTCAAATAGTGACTAGTTGAGAATACTATCCTCACGAAATCCTCACAACTTTAGCTTAGGATGAAAGTCAATGAGTTCGCATTGTAAATTTATCAAATAGTTGTTTTAGTTGTCATCTGATATCGGAGTAGTGAACTGTAAAAGCTGCGATGCCAGATGGCAACTTAATAGCATAACTTTTTCTGCGATAACTATATCAATGGCCAGCTTTGTAAATTTAGTAAATAGCTTAAAACATCATGAGTACTGCAATCGACAACTTCACAAGTCAACTTCATGACAATTTAGAGGCAGTTGAAGATCGGGCAAAATCGCTCAATAAAAGTATCAAATCTGCGGCGAAAAAAAATCAAGCTGAGATTCAATCGAAACTTGATGAAGCCAAAGCTAGCCTAGCAGCAAAGAAGCAAGAATTCGATGAGTACCGAGCCAAGCTCAAAACTCAATTTGAGGAAAAAGAATCTGAGATGCAATCGAGTGTCGATGAGTGGAAAGCAAGTCGCGAAGTCAAGAAACTCGAACACCGCGCCGAGAAAGCTGAAGATTATGCGGCTACATCCGTTTATTTAGCAATGGCAATGATGGAAGAAGCAGAAGCCGCAACCCTAACGGCAATTTGCAACCGGATGGATGTGGAAGCCGCTAATGGAAATTCCAAAAAACATTAGAGCGGTAATTGAATAACTAATTCAAATATTCACTTCACGAACGAGGACATCAAAACATGGCATTTACACATACAATCGTCGCTCATTTTCCTTCCCATACCGAAGCAGAAACAGTGGTACGGGAGCTGCAACAACAAGGCTTCGATATGCAAAAACTATCGATCGTTGGTAAAGATTACCAGACATCCGAACATGTGCGTGGATTTCTATCTTGGCAGGATACCGCCAAAGCCGGAGCCGCAGGTGGTGGCTATTGGGGTAGCTTCGTCGGTGGTTTGTTTGGAATTTTAGCTGGTGCTGGCGTAATCTTTATTCCTGGCATGGCTCCGCTGGTCATTGCTGGCCCAATTACTGGCGTATTGGCAGGGTGGTTGGAAGGAACTTTGGTGGGGGGTACTGGTGCTGCGGCGATCGGCGGGCTAGCTGGTGCTTTGGGCGGGTTGGGTATCCCCAAGAATGAGGTACTCAAGTATGAAACCAAAATCCAAGCAGGCGAGTTCATCATTCTGGTTACAGGGACAAATGAGGATGTCACCCAGGCAAAGCAGATGCTCGACAAAATCAGTCATGGAGTCAGCATGTCAGTAGCAGCATAGGAAATGGGGCAATTCGGTAGTAGGGGCAATTCATGAATTGCCCCATCGAACAGAAATTGAAACGCAAGGAAAACTCTCAATGCAGATTCAAACTTCAAAACCGATTCAGAAAGAGAACAGTCAACCTATTTTGCACCAGCATGGACGAGAGATTCAGCAATTTGGAACCCTCCGAAATCTGCCTCTAGCATTGGGCAGTACTGCTCGTGAGGAAAGCTGCGAACAGCTTAATCAAATTCTCGCAGACAGCATGATCCTCTATAGCCTCTACAAAAAACATCATTGGTTGATGCGCGGTAATACTTTTTATCAATTGCATCTGTTACTTGATAAACATGCCAGCGAACAACTGGAATTAATCGATCTGATCGGTGAGCGAGTGCAGACATTGGGTGGTGTAGCGATCGCCGATCCACGTCATGTCGCCGAAGTAACCACGATCGATCGTCCGCCCAATGGTGTGGAAGAGGTACCAGTCATGCTATCGCGCCTACTAGAAGCACACGAATCGATCTTGCGGGAAGTTCGGGAAGGCATTACCGCAACTGCTGCCAATCGGGATGAAGGCACGAGTGACTTATTGACAAGTGATGTGTTGCGGACAAATGAATCACAAGTCTGGTTTCTAGCCGAACACCTAGTCGATACGCCGTTAGTTCGTAGCTAAATTTCGTTGGCACAGCCGCTCAGAATGAGCATTGAACTTATTACACCAACAGGAGCATGAACATGGCAAAAATCATAGCCGAAGGTAAGACTTTTGACGTTGACGAAGGAAGTAACCTGCGCGAAGCTCTACTCGCACAAGATATCGATCTCTACAATCCAGGCGCAAAAATCTTCAATTGTCGCGGACATGGCACCTGCGGTACTTGTCTAGTCCAAGTCGAGGGATCTGTTTCGGTACCGACAGCAGCAGAAACAAAGCGAACGATTTTTCATCCGCATTCGATTCACAAAGAACGGCGGCTGGCTTGCCAGACTAAGGTACTAGGGGATCTGCTTGTGACCAAATTTGATGGTTATTTTGGGGATGGAGAAGAGTCCATCTGGACACCTGGCGGCATCCTAGCAGCCCCAGCCTTGACGTAGTAATTTCTCAACCAACAATTAACGTAATTTTTTGGAGGCATTAACCATGTCATATACTCTCGATTTAGCCAGACTTATTTTTCCAAACACTCAAGTTGCTGACACGATTCCCAAAATAGTTGAAGCATATAATCTGCTCAATGCTGAGGATCAGTTGGCGTTACTGTGGTTTGCCTACACCGAAATGGGCACCAAAATTACACCTGCGGCAATGTCCTCAGCCAACATGGTATTTGCCCAAGCAACCTTGAATGAAATCAAGCAGATGCCAGCATTGGCGCAAACGCAAGTGATGTGCGATCTCGTCAACCATACAGATACTCCCATCTGTCGCACCTATTCGGCTTTCGGTACAAATGTCAAACTGGGCTTCTGGTATCAGTTAAGCGAGTGGATGAAAGAAACCATTGTCGCGCCGATTCCCAAGGGCTATAAATTGTCCTCGAAAGCCGCCGATGTCCTCAAAAGCATCGATCGACTTGAAGGCGGGCAACAACTCACGGTACTTCAGGAGATCGTCGTCAATATGGGTTTCGCTGCGATGGGTGGTACTCCCAAAGTCACAGAACCTGTGATCCCTCCGAAAGAAGCTGCACCGCGCACCAAAGTCAGCATCAAGGGCATCACCAATGCAACTGTCCTCAGTTATATGGAAGACATGAACGCCTTCGACTTCCCTGCGGCTGTGGCTTTATTTGTGGCAGATGGTGCATTGAAACCTCCATTCCAAGAGCCGATCGTTGGTCATGACAGCATTCTCGACTATATGCACAAGGAGTGCTACGGACTCAAGCTGTTGCCAGAGCAAGGAGTCTCCGAACCAGCAGATGGCGGATTTACTCAGATTAAGGTGACTGGGAAGGTGCAAACACCCTGGTTTGGGGACAGCATGGGGATCAATCTAGCATGGCGGTTTCTGCTCGATCGGGAAAACAAGATTTTCTTTGTGGGCATCGATCTACTAGCGTCCCCTCAAGAATTGGTGGAGTTGGGCTTAGTTCGATAATTTGATTTGCTACGTAGATCTTACCCACCCCGCCCTACGGGCACCCCTCCGTTGGCGTAGCCTCTCCCTAAGGAGAGGAGGGGACTTGCTAGTTAATTAATGGGAGAACTGTGATGTCAAAAGAGAAAAAAGGTAATAAAGAAACCAAAAAACCTAAAGCACCACCGGATGAAACCAAGAAGCAAAAGAAAGACCCTAAACGGCATGACGGAAAGCCATGAAAAGTTCTAACCAAGGCTTTGATCCAGATCTCCAGAGACAAATAACGACTCTCGCCGCTGTGCTGGGGAGTATTGCAATTAATACTCTATCCAACGTCTTTCCGCTCAATGGGGTGAGTGTTGGGAATCTTTCTAATACTCTATTTGCATCTGTCCAGATTATTCCTGCCAACTATGCGTTTGCAATTTGGGGTTTGATTTATATCGGTTTGATTGCCTTTGGGATTTATCAACTTCAACCCAGTCAGCGAGAAAATCCTCGGTTACAGCAGAGTGGTTATCTCCTAGCGATCGCTTGTATCGCTCAATGTGCCTGGATCTACCTTTTTCTTGCCCGTCTATTTCCGTTATCCAATCTCGCCATGTTGGGGATTTTGGTACCGCTGATGGTGATGTACCAACGCCTGAAGATCGGAGAGGAGCGCGTTTCGCGGCAAGAACGCTGGTTTATTCACCTGCCGATTTCGATCTATCTCGGCTGGATTAGCGTTGCTAGTGTTGTGAATGTGGCGATCGGCTTATACAGCCTCAAGTGGGACGGTTGGGGGATTACGCCGAGTGTGTGGACGGTGGTGATGATGACAATCGCGGCTCTAATTGCTGCTGTGATTAGTATTCAACGCCACGATACTGCCTATGTCCTGGTAATTGTCTGGGCATTGGTGGCGATCTCGATTCGGCAAGTAAACACACCCTTAATTATGGTGACTGGCTGGGTACTGGCGATCGTTTTGATGGGACTAAATCTTGTGAATGAACTAAAACCTCGGTCAAAAACTACAACTAATAACTAACCATAAAAAACATGATAGATACGATTCCGCAAGACGGACGCTACACGAACGAAAAGACTGACATGCAACTAAAAGATGATGTGATTGCCGAACTCAAATACGAGCCAATTGTTAAAGTTACAGACATCGGTGTCCTCGTCAAAAACGGCACGGTGACACTCAATCGTTACGTCAGTAGCTATGTCGAGAAATTGGAAGCAGTACAGGCGGTAAAACGGATTGCCGGAGTTAAGGCGATCGCTGATGATATCGAAATTCAGCTACCAGCATCCTATCACCGTACTGATAGTGATATCGCCGCCGCCGCTACCAATCAAATCAATTGGGCTACCTTAATTCCACCAGGAACCATTCAAGTCACCGTCCGTGAAGGTTTGATTACCTTAGAAGGCGAAGTCGAGGGGTGGTTTCAAAAGAACGTTGCTGCAAATGTCGTGCGGCATCTGTTGGGTGTCAAAGGAGTATCTAATCGACTCTCCTTGACGCAGCCAATCCGCAAGAGTATCGAACTCACAGTGAAACCAGTGGAAGTAGAAAGAGCGATTAAATCAGCGTTCAAACGCAGTGCTGTGGTGGATGCGAACAAGATCCGCGTCGAGACTTCTGGTAGCAATGTGGAACTCTTTGGTAACGTGCGGAACTTGGCGGAGCGAGAGGAAGCCGAACGCGCTGCTTGGGCTGCACCAGGGGTATTTTCTGTGGACAATCAACTCACAGTGAAGTGGTTTGAGTTTTCACAATAACAGAAATTAGTAGAAAGTTGTTAAAAAAATATGATAGACAAGAAAATTACTGAAGCGATCGCTAAACTAACTGACTGGAAAGTAGTTAATGACAAATTAAATAGAACTTTTAATTTTGATAATTTTGTTGATGCTTTTGCTTTTATGACTAAGGTGGCGATCGTAGCTGAAAAGATGGATCATCATCCCGAATTGTTCAATGTCTACAACCGTGTGGTCATCGATCTAACTACCCATGATGCAGGCGGCATCGGTGCATTAGATATTGAACTCGCCCAGAAGATTGACGCTTTATAGTCGAGATGAGAATCAAAAAACTATTTTTCACGAGGATTTTTATGCAAAATAAAATTGAACTAACTAAGTCTGTTCCTCAAGAAAGTTGGGGTGAATTTTTCGACCAGTTTTCCGATGGTAATCGAGGACGACACATCTCGATCGAAATCATCAGTCCTGAATTTGGTGACGAAGAATTGATTCAGAATGCGCCGTTGATGGCGATGGTTTATGACAGACCAGGCAAGGGCAACGATCTAGTAATTGAAACAGGTAAAGATGAGGTAACTTACGCTCATACTGTCGATTCACCAACTGAAGTATTAACTGGACAGAGCGAAAGTGGACGGATGTTAGCGGTGTGGATTAGTGACGCTGCTGGGACAAAAACATTGGTCAAACTCCAACCAGTCGAACCATAGCAATAGATTTGCTGCAACCCAATAATTAATTGAAAAATCAGAGAGATGAACTAATGATTTCAGTAAATACTTCTGTAAATCTAGTCCTGCCAGTTGGAACTCGCGACCATATAGAGGGATTGCTAACGGCTCCAATTGTATTAGTTGAATACGGTGATTATCAATGCCCCTATTGTGCCCAAGCAGTTGACATCGTGCGAGAGGTGCAATACGAACTTGGCGATCGATTGTGTTATGTTTTTCGCCATTTTCCACTCACACATCTGCACTCACATGCAGCCAGAGCAGCAGAAGCCGCCGAATCAGCAGGGGTTCAGCATCAGTTTTGGGAGATGCACTACCAGTTATTTCAACATCAATCGGCTCTGAGTGAGACAAATTTGTGGCATTACGCCCACAATTTGGGATTGAATGTGGACAGATTTGAGAGCGAAATTAATAATGAGCATCACCTGCGCCATATTCAGGAGGATATGCGATCTGGCGAAGAAAGTGGTGTAGATAGTACGCCGACATTTTTTATTAATGGGGTTCGTCACGTTGGCAAGTGGGATGCAGAAACATTATTAAATGCAATTCCCCATCACGGCAGCTACGCCGACGAGCATTACTAAGGATCGTGGATTAAATAACTTGGAACTTTTGTCTCATCGCCCAGGTAGTGTACCAATACATGAAAACGAGTAGAAGCAGAGATCCGAGGGTACCCACAAGCGGCGTTTTTATTCGGGGGTTCCCCCCGCATAAAAAAACGACAAGACAGCGCAACAAGACAGGGGCACCCCTACAAGTTACCTGTAGGGGTGCCCTTAATGGGTACCCTAGATCTACGGTTAGCACTAGTATTTTCAAACTGGTGCAAGATGTGAGCATTCCTAATTTGAATAAGTATTTTCAGGAATTAATTATTATGGGTACTGAATCTAAAGCATATCTATTAGGTGGCGGAATCGGTTCTTTAGCTGCCGCCGCCTTCCTGATTCGCGACGGCGCATTCTCTGGCGAAAATATTGTAATCCTCGAAGCAAAGCCCGTCATGGGTGGCAGTTTGGATGGAGCGGGGAACCCAACGGATGGTTATTCTCTGCGTGGCGGACGAATGTTGACGACTGATAATTATGAATGTACCTGGGATCTGTTCAAGTCGATTCCCTCGTTGACTCTACCAGGAAAAACGGTATTTGACGAAACGATCGAATTCAACGAAAAACACAAGTCAAATTCGATGGCGCGATCGGTAGATAGTCGGCGGGCAAAAGTCCCAGTTAGTTCGATGGGCTTCTCGATGGAAAATCGGAAGGAATTGTTAGAACTTAGTCTGGCTGGTGAGGCTGAATTAGGTAATACTTGCATCACCGATTGGCTGTCTCCAGAATTTTTTGAGACGGAATTTTGGTATATGTGGGCGACGACTTTCGCCTTTCAGCCGTGGCATAGTGCCGTTGAATTTAAGCGGTATTTGCATCGCTTTATGCTGGAGTTCACGCGAATTGAAACCCTGGGAGGGGTGAAGCGCACTGTCTACAATCAGTACGATTCATTTGTGCGTCCGTTGCAGAGTTGGTTAGCAACCCAAAATGTCCATTTTTATGTAGATTGCAAGGTAACGGATCTAGATCGACATATCGCCACAAATAAGCTAGTGATCACAGGTATTCATTATCAACAGTGTGGTGAAAGTAAAACCATTGCAGTTGAAAATGGCGATCTAGTTTTTCTCCAGAATGGCTCGATGACTGATGCTTCGAGTCTGGGTTCGATGACGAGTGCGCCGCCGCAGCTAACTAAAAAAGATTGTACCAGTTGGCAGCTATGGGAAAAGTTAGCAGCGGAAAACTCAGGTTTTGGGAATCCGGCTGTGTTTAATAGCAGTATTGCCGAGTCTTGCTGGGAGTCTTTTACCGTCACGCTCAAAAATCCCGAATTCTTTGACAAGATGTTCGCATTTAGCGGTAATGAGGCGGGAACTGGCGGGTTGGTTACGTTTAAAGACTCAAATTGGTTGATGTCGATCGTGCTGGCTTATCAACCTCATTTTATCGACCAACCTGCTGATGTGCAGGTGTTTTGGGGATATGCACTGTTTCCCGATCGAATCGGTAATTTTGTCCCCAAACCGATGGCTGAATGCAATGGTGCCGAAATCCTCCAAGAACTTTGCGGTCATTTACGCTTCGATCTAGATACTGTCGCATCGGCAAACTGTATCCCATGCCGAATGCCATATATCACCAGTATGTTTATGCCGCGTTTGCATACCGATCGACCAGTCCCGATTCCCCATAACTCCCGTAACCTCGCTTTTATCAGTCAGTTTGTCGAAATTCCTGATGATGTGGTGTTTACGGTTGAATATTCGGTACGAGCGGCGCAGATGGCAGTTTATCAATTCCTGAATATCGATAAACAGATTCCACCGATCTCACCCAACGACAAGTCATTAAAAGTGGAGTTTGAGGCATTAATTAAAGCATTTAAGTGATGCGACATGACAGATCCCCGACTTCTTGGAGAAGTCGGGGATCTAGGAGACTCTAAGGCTGAGGTTTCCGCCTGGTAGGGGCAATTCATGAAGCGGCTCGCGATCACCCAAATTAGAAACTCATTATTTCAACATCATGAATACTCTCACCCGCCGAGCTGACCTGATTTACACCGACTGGACGCTAACCGAACCTGAATTCGACCCAGCGAAATTACGTGCTAGAGAAACCGTATTTACGATCGGCAATGGTTATTTAGGCACACGGGGCAGTTTTGAAGAAGGCTACCCCAAAGCATTACCAATTACCTTAATTAATGGGGTTTATGACGATATCCCCGTAGTTTATACCGAGTTGGCAAATTGTCCCGACTGGCTGTTATTGGTGGTAATTATTAATGGCGAGCAGTTTCGCCTCGATTCCGGTGAAATTCTCGCCTACGAGCGGCGGCTGGACTTGCGACATGGGGTGTTGAGTCGATCGATCCGCTGGCGGAGTCCGATCGGTAATACCGTAGATTTAAAGTTCGATCGGTTTGCTAGTCTGGCAGACGAGCAGGTATTAGCACTGCGCTGTGAGATTACGCCGATCGATTTTGATGGCATCATCGAAGTGCAGTCGAGCATTAATGGCTATCCCGAAAATCAAGGCTTCGACCACTGGGAGCATCTCGACAGAGGCAAGACAGAGCAAGGAGTCTGGCTCCACGTTCGCACCCGCAGTACTCAGATCGAACTCGGCATGGCTGCGAAAATGACTGCGATAGGCATCGATGTTGTGTCGCAAGTCATAAATACACCTGATTGTCCCACCATGACGACCAGTTTTATTGCCACAGCTCGGCAGAGCATCAGCGTGGAGAAGGTGGTAACGGTATTTACGTCTCGCGAAATCAAATCACCAGTTCAGGCGGCTCAAACCAAATTAGCCGAACTGCCAGCTTATCCGATTCTCCTTGCCGCCCATCAGCAGGCGTGGGATGCAGTTTGGGAGCGCAGCGATATCGAGATTGAGGGCGACATTAATGCTCAGTTAGCAGTGCGCTATAACTTGTTTCAACTCTTTATTGGTGGCTGTAACACGCAGGGATCGCTAGATACCGATCCTGACAGCGTTCCTGCCAAAACCTTGTCGGGATTTGGCTATCGGGGGCATATCTTTTGGGATACCGAAATTTTTATCCTGCCCTTTTTCACCTTCACGCAACCCGCGATCGCCCGTAGCCTCCTCAACTATCGCTATGACACCCTGCCTGGAGCAAGACGCAAAGCAGCTCACAGTGGTTATAAAGGAGCAATGTTTGCCTGGGAAAGTGCGGCAACTGGCGATGAAATGACTCCTCAATGGTCGCTGTCGAGCGATCCTTATGTGGAACCTGTCCGAATTTGGAATGGGGAGCGCGAAATTCACATTAGTGCGGACATTGCCTATGCTGTCTGGCAATACTGGCAAGCAACGGGCGATGATCTGTGGATGCGCGATCGCGGAGCCGAAATTATCCTCGACACGGCTCTATTCTGGCTGAGTCGGGTGGAGTGGCACGAAAAGCAGCAACGCTACGAACTGTGCGGGGTAATTGGTACCGATGAATATCACGAGGAAGTAAGAAACAATGCCTACACCAATCGGCTGGTGCAATGGCATCTAGAAAAGGCTGTTGCTGTCTATGAGTGGCTACAAGCAACGTTTCCAGCGCGGGCAACTGAACTCAGTCAACAGCTCCAACTTACGCCAGTGCAGCTACTAGCTTTCCACACGACGATCGCTCAGATGTACATTCCTTACAATTCTCAAACGTTGCTAATCGAGCAATTTGAGGGGTTTTTCGCGCTCCAGGATATCGAATTGAGCGACTATGAACCGCGCACTCGATCGATTCAATCCGTCCTCGGCATGGCATTAACAAATCAGAGCCAGGTAATCAAGCAACCCGACGTGCTGATGCTGCTCTATCTCCTATTCAACACGCCAGAATTCGCCAATCGCCAGGATATCTTGCACGAAAACTGGAACTACTACACTCCCCGCACCGATATCACCCAAGGCTCATCCCTCGGCTCATCTGTTCAAGCACTCCTCGCCGCCAATCTAGATAAATCCGTAGATGCCTACGAACACTTCATGCGGGCAGCCCTGATCGATCTTAAAAACACTTTCGGTAACACTGAAGATGGCATTCACGCGGCTTCCGCAGGCGGTGTCTGGCAAGCGTTAGTATTTGGCTTCGGTGGGATTCAATTGACTGAAAATGGCCCCGTGGCGACTCCCCATCTGCCACCGAATTGGACGCGGCTCAAATTCAAACTGAATTGGCGCGGCACCTGGCACCATTTCAACCTCTCGCCCTCAGTTGTTTCAGCTACAGATATTCAGGGTTTTATCTTCGATGTCGATGGCGTGTTGACGGATACTGCAGAATACCACTATCGGGCTTGGCAACGACTGGCTGACGAAGAGGGATTGCCCTTCGATCGACAGGCGAATGAAGCTCTCCGTGGTGTCTCTCGTCGCGAGTCGCTGATGCACATTATTGGGATTAGACAGTATTCGGAAGCGGAGCTTCAGGCGATGATGGAGCGCAAAAATCATTATTACGTGGAATCGATCGCCACAATTACCCCCCAAGATCTGTTTCCAGGAGCCGTTGAGTTATTACAAGAACTTAGACAGGCGGGAATCAAAATCGCGATCGGTTCTGCAAGTAAAAATGCCCGTACCGTAATCGAAAAATTAGGCATTGGTAATCTTGTTGATACGATCGCCGATGGTGATAGTGTAATCCGCGTCAAACCAGCCCCCGATATATTTCTGTTCGCCGCACATCAATTAGGACTCGATCCTGCCCGCTGTGTGGTCGTGGAAGATGCCACCGTGGGGATTGAAGGTGCGATCGCGGCTGGGATGTGGTCGATTGGGATTGGCCCGACGAATCGCGTTGGAGCCGCAAGCATTGTGCTACCGAACCTAATTGGCGTTCACTTAGTCGATCTTCAAACTCAATTAAAACTAGCTCCAGAAAAAACTATCCAACCGACAGCTAGTAGGGGCAATTCATGAATTGCCCCTACTAGCTTTCCAGACATCCTTTTAACAAACCAAGATTATTCAGAGGGAAATCCACATGAATCAAGCTGAGTTTACCGATCAAATCACCCTAGCAGCACGAGCCGAAAAATTAGGAGAAGTAGCACTATTAATGGGCTTAGTTCCCAGCTTTGTCGTGCGGCACTTTCCCGATAGTTGGGAATTTTATATCCCCGATGAAACTGCCCAGCAGCTCACCCCAGAAGAAGCCTATTTACATCTCAAACAATTGGTCGATCAATCAGGAAAGCTACCATAGGCGATACTCCAAGGGAGAGGCTACGCCAACGATGAGAACGGAATATCCGCCCCGAAAGTCTCTCCCTTGAAAGATTGCTCAGTTCCAAATATCGAACTAATCAGGAGAAAAATCATGCCAGATATGATCAGCCGCGAGATTCACCTAATATCTCGCCCCACCGGAATGCCCACCCCAGCAAACTTTACCCTCGCCCAAACTAAATTAGAGCCGCTGCAAAATGGGCAGGTGTTAGTTCGCAATCTCTATATGTCCGTAGATCCTTATATGCGGGGGCGGATGAATGGTGGGAAATCCTACGTGCCACCATTCGAGTTGGGCAAGCCGATCAGCGGCGGCGCAGTCGGTGAAGTAGTTGAATCCCACGCTGAAGGATTCAAGCCAGGTGATGCTGTCACTTCTAACTATGGTTGGCGGGAATATTTTATCGCTACACCATCAGAGTTGCACCCAGTCAGCCGCGATATTCAACCGCTGTCAGTTTATCTCGGTGCCCTGGGCATGACGGGTTTGACTGCTTGGGCGGGGTTGCATTTGGTTGATGTCAAAGCTGAGGACGTGATTTTTATTTCGGGAGCCGCTGGTGCTGTGGGAAATGTAGCTGGACAACTCGCAAAAATACGCGGCTGCGAGGTGATCGGCTCGGCGGGTTCGCTAGAGAAAGTCAAGTTTCTCCGAGAGGAATGCGGCTTTGATATCGCCTTTGATTACAAAACTAGTCCCGTAATTCCGGTGATCGAACAACTGAATCTAGCAGCACTGAATGGGATCGATGTTTATTTTGATAATGTCGGCGGTGAAATGCTCGAAGCCGCGCTCTCAGCGTTGCGCGTGAATGGTCGGATTATCGCCTGTGGCGGCATCTCTGGCTATAACGCCGAAATACCCCAACCTGGGCCGAGCAATCTATTTAATATCACTACCAAACGATTGACGATGAAAGGTTTAATTGTTGGCGATTGGCTGAATTGTCGGGCTGAATTTGAGCATGTAGTGGGTGAATATTATCGATCGGGCAAATTGATAAATAAGGAAACAGTCGTGGTGGGACTCGACAAAGCGGTAGACGCATTTATCGGTCTATTTAAAGGAGAAAATATCGGCAAGATGGTCGTGAAATTGGAGTAGGAAGAGTGCTTCCGCAGAGCGATCGTCTAGATCTTCAACTTTTTCATTCCATCAATCAACGCCGTTATCAAAATTATTGCCCTAGGTTTGTTGGCGACTTCTGTACTGATCGAAACGCCGTACAAATTGGAGCGACTAAGCTGAAATTCCCTGCTGAAAATTGCACAATAGCCGAAATCGACTTTAAAAGGAGAAATTCATGCCCACAACTAAAATTCTTGCCTTTGCTGGAAGTGCCCGCAAAGATTCCTTTAACAAGAAATTGGTGAAAATTGCCGTCGAAGGAGCCAAAGCCGCAGGAGCAGAAGTTACTTACCTAGATTTCCGCGATCTACCTCTACCACTCTATGACGGAGATTTGGAAGAGTCCGAAGGCTTGCCAGACAATGCCCGCAAACTCAAAGCAATGATGAAAGCGCATCAAGGATTCTTGATTGCTTGCCCAGAATACAACAGTTCGATTACGCCATTGCTGAAAAATGCGATTGATTGGGCATCCCGTCCCGCTCTGGACGAGTCCCCTTTGGCGTGTTTCAAAGATAAGATTGCCATCTTGATGAGTACTTCTCCTGGCGGGTTGGGAGGCTTACGGGGATTGGTTCATGTGCGTTCCATTCTGGGCAACATCGGCGTGCTAGTACTACCGGATCAAAAGGCAATTGGGAATGCTCATCAAGCATTCGATGAGCATGGCAATTTGAAGGATAAATCCGAACAAGAATCGATCCAGCAGTTAGGTAATAAACTCGCAACCATAACTGCAAAATTGAATATTTAACTCATCAACAGATTACATAAAAACTAGGAGAACCAAATGATTAATACCTTAGATAAAACTGACACAGAATTAAAAAAAGATGTACTGTCCGAACTTACCTATGAGCCAAGTGTAAAAGTTACAGACATCGGTGTATTAGTCAAAGATGGCATGGTGACACTCAATGGTTATGCCACTAGTTATATCGAGAAATGGTCAGCCGTGAATGCAGTTAAACGGGTAGCTGGGGTGAAAGCAATCACCGACGAAATTGAAGTCAAAATACCAGATCTCGATCGCCGCACAGACGAAGACATTACCCAGGCTGTCATCGATCTAATCGCATGGTCTACCACAATTCCCTTAGATGTTGTTGAAGTCGTAGTTAGTGACGGCTGGGTGTCACTGGATGGGGAAGTTGAGTGGTGGTACCAACAAAATGCCGCTCTAAACCTCGTGCAACAAATGGCAGGTGTCACAGGAGTATCTAACAGGATCTCTGTCCAATCTAAAGCGGTAAAAATGGCGATCGAAAAAGACATTAACTCGGCACTTAAACGCAGTGCGATCGTAGATGTAGACCAGATCCAAGTCGAGAGTGCGAATAACAAAGTTGTGCTGCGTGGTGATGTTCGCAGCTTTGCCGCACGGGATGAAGCCGAACGAATTGCTTGGTCAGAACCAGGTGTCTGTGCCGTGGACAATCATCTCGGCGTTAATTGGTCTTCGATTGTCGAATAACGATTACCTTTCGGCGCGGCTACGCCAACGATTCATAAAGAGAGCCTAGAGACTGAAGTCTCTGCTCATGATACAAAGTCCGCCTACGCGGACTAGTTAATCAGTCCGCGTAGGCGGACTTTGCGACATGAGCCACGATTTCAATCGTTGGTGGTACTGGAACGGAGCACATATCTTTAACCCGTTGGCATAGCTGAGATTAAATATTCCTCAATCACAAATTACCTAAAAACCAGGAAAAACAAATGCTTAATGTCTTAGATAAAACCGACACAGAAATCAAAACTGATGTCCTATCCGAACTCAAATACGATCCCAGTCTCAAAGTCACCGAAATCGGTGTCTTAGTCACAGATGGTATCGTCACCCTCAATGGTTACGCTACCAGCTTTGATGAGAAACTGGCAGCAGTCCACGCGGTTAAACGGGTGGCTGGGGTGTTAGCAATTGCTGACGATATCGAACTTCATATCCCCGATGCCAACCACCGCACCGACAGCGAGATCGCCGCCGCCGCTGCCCATAAAATTGCCTGGGCTACCACAATTCCCACCGGAACTGTTGAAATAACGGTACGGAACGGTTGGATCATCCTCGAAGGCGAGGTCGAGTGGTGGTATCAAAAGAATGCAGCGGAAACCGTCATGCGATCGATCTCAGGCGTTCACGGAGTATCTAATTCAATTTCGATTAAACCCACCGATAAAATCCCCGCAGTTGGGATGGGGATTGAAGCCGCATTAAATCGCAATGCCATGTTAGATGCTAGCAAGATCCGCGTCGAGATTGTCGGTAGCAAAGTCATCCTCCACGGCACCGTGCGGACGCTTGCCCAGCGCGAGGAAGCCGAACGCATTGCCTGGGCTGCTCAAGGAGTGTTCTCGGTGGAAGATCATCTCGCCGTCAAGTGGTATGCAAATGGGGATTAGTAATAGCAACAAAGATGAATAATATGACCTTCTTTTTACTTAGGGTAGGTGATGAAACAACTGTTACATAATTTACCTTGATCGACTTTTAATTCCAGCTTTATCGCTATTTTATTAGTCTATTTCCTGTCAATAACAACAACAAACAAACCATAAATAATATGCAACGTACCATTGAAAAAACTGATATAGAATTACAAAAAGATGTGATGTCCGAACTCAAATACGACCCCAGCGTTAAAGTCTCAGACATCGGCGTATTGGCAAAAAATGGCACTGTAACACTCAACGGCTATGCCACCAGCTATAGCGAAAAATGGGAAGCTGTACACGCTACCAAGCGGGTTGCAGGAGTCAAAGCGATTGCCGATGACATCGAAATCCAGCTACCAGCTTCCTACCACCGCACCGACACCGATATTGCCGCAGCCGCGATCGATCAAATCGACTGGTCTACGACAATTCCCACCGGAACCGTTGTCGCAACAGTCCGTAACGGCTGGATTACTCTAGAAGGCGAAGTCGAATGGTGGTACCAAAAGAACGCCGCAGGCGGTCTAGTCAAGCAAATGGCGGGTGTTAAAGGAGTAACTAATTCGATCTCGATCTCGCCCAAAGTGACGAAAAATGAAGTCGAAATGGATATCAAATCTGCATTCAAACGCAGTGCGATGTTGGATGCCAAACACATCCGCGTGGAAACTGCTGGCAATAACGTCACCCTCCACGGTCAAGTTCGCAACTACAGCGAGTATGACGAAGCCGAACGAGTTGCTTGGTCTGAACCAGGTGTAACCTCGGTGGACAATCGCCTCGAAGTAGATTGGATGTTCTAATTTCCATTTAGGTAGGGGCAATTCATGAATTGCCCTTACTCACATCTTGCACCAGCTTAAGAATACCAGTGCTATCCGTAGATCCAGGGTACCCACAAGGGGCACCCCTACAGGTTAATCGTGTAGGGGTGCCCCTTGTGGGTACCCGAAAA
>JANYIT010000200.1 GCA_025358725.1 Chamaesiphon sp. GL140_3_metabinner_129_sub | reverse complement strand
AATCAAAACCGATTAAGTTAATTTACCGAATAGTAAGGGTTTAAAGCCCCTGCCTTTAGGCAGATTGTTTTTAGGACGGAGTTTGCTTGGTGCATTTTCATGGACGGGAAACCCGTCCGAAAATGCATCCGCTAAATCTCCTTCCTAAAAACCTCGCTTTCAACTTTCAACTTTTTAATAATTCCGTCGATATCCAATAAATAGCCTTGCACCATTTCTAGTGCATATCGATCGGGTAAAACTTGTTGAAATTTACTAAATCGATAATTTGGCAGTTTCTCTAATAGGTATTTATGAGTTTCTGTTAATTTCCAAAACTCTGGTTTAAGTACTTCAGCGATTGCACGATTGAACGCTACTGAAGTTAAATGTTCACCAGTCACAGTTATCTGAAAATTATCCGCTCTCACTTCCCAACCCCAGATACATTCTAACCCATATTTGAGCGTGCGATTAATTCTTCCGCCAGCAAATGTCCACCATTGTACCTGAGCATCCCCCCAAATTATCCCCTCGGCTACCTCTTGACGACGTTCGCGACGAGCATCTGTTAATACTAATTTAGCATCCCGATCGAGATAAACAAGATCGTCTTTAGATTTTAATAAAGCCGCAATTTCCTGACAGATTTCCCAACTCAAAAATTGGGGAATAAATCCGCCCCAAGTTGGTTTTTTTCCTTGCGGTGCAGGGGCAACTATTACCCGCCGATTATCCCGATCGATCAATTGAGCAATCCACGCTCTCCCACCTAATAAGAAACAACTTATTTCGGGTGTGAGCGTATCGATGAATTTCTGCTCCAAAGAACCAATTGGTTGATCCTCTACTGTATAAACTTCATACTGTTGGGGCGAACTAAATACCGCATACAAAGCCATGAAATTCTTTCGTCCAAATACCTGTTCAGACTGAGTGCCGATCGCCAGTAATCCCTCAGTCAGATAAAGATATTTAGTCTTAATCATCTGCTTGATTAAGCGATCGAATTCAGCCCGTTTAATTCCTTTAAAATCTGGAATCTTGCCCAATTGCTCCCAACAATCTCCTGGTGAAATCGAAGTTGCTTGCAGTGTCATCGCCAGTAATTGTTGGACTAATACCGCCCAATTGCGATCGGACACCACGATCGATTCTACCCAACCTCTTCGCGCTAATTCTACCACCGCGATCGCTTGTAATAAAGCCGCCGAATTATCAATTAAAAACGTCGTATTCGCACCACCACCCCGTCTACCAGTCCGCCCCAATCGTTGTAAAAAAGCCGAAACCGTATCCGGCGCATTCGCTTGTAAAACTGCATCCAAATCCCCCACATCAATCCCCAATTCCAACGTCGAAGTACAGACAATGCAATTATTTTGTCCATTTGCAAACCGCTCCTCCGCTAGAGTGCGCTCCTCCAACGCCACCGAACTATGATGGATAAATACATCAATCCCCCGATCCTGCATCGCATCAGCGATTTCCTCAGACAGAGAGCGACTCTGACAGAATAATAAACTCTTTTTCCCCTGCGCCAACATACTCGCTCGATCGGCAATTGCCGCCTTAGAATCCTGCATCAAGATCCGAATCTCTTTCTTACTATGCTCCTTCGGCGGATCGATCTTACAGCGCGGACGATCGGAAGTCCCCTGCAACCAGTCCAGAATTACATCAGGATTGCCCACAGTAGCACTCAAACCCACCCGTTGCACATCATTGACACTCACCCGAATTAACCGCTCTAGCACCGACATTAGCTGCGCTCCGCGATCGCTCCCAGCCAGCGCGTGAACCTCATCAATTACCACTGCCCGTAAATCTGCAAAAATCTCATGATGCGCCACACTCCCCGACATTAGCATCACCTCCAAGGATTCGGGAGTAGTCATCAATAGCGTCGCAGGCTGTTTCCGAAAGGCTTTCTTCTCGGCGGCTTTAATATCCCCATGCCACAAAAACCGACTCAAACCAAGCATTTCAGTATACATCCCCAATCGATCGGCTTGATTATTCAACAAAGCCTTAATCGGTGCAATGTAGAGCATCCCCACTCCCTGCGGTTCCTTCTCTACCATCTGCGCCAACAGCGGAAACATACTCGCCTCCGTCTTCCCCCCAGCCGTCGGTGCCAGCACGATCGTATTATAACCATCGAGGATCGCATGTCCCGCCAGTTCTTGGACTGGGCGCAAGGATGTCCAACCCAAGCGGGATGTGATGGCTGATTGTAATCGATCGGGAAAACGGGAAAAAGCTGATGTCATAGTTATAATCGGGGGCAAGCTAGAACCTCAAAGTGGAGAAAAGTGGTTGAAACCACTCCTCATGACGCAAAGTCCAGATGGTGCGTGGACTAGGTTTAATTTAGTCCGCGTAGGCGGACTTTGCAACACAAGCCACGATTTCAATCGTAGGCGTTTCTATAACTAGCAACCAGAAAACTTAGCATGAGTATTTCGACAATTCAGGCGGATGAAAGAGTTAAAAATGTATCTTTTACCGAAGATACAATTAGTGTCGATTTAATAGATGGTAGAACGATCGTCGTTCCTTTAGTCTGGTATCCCAGATTATTAAATGCGACTCCATCGCAACGTTTAGACTGGGAAGTTTGTGGTGGTGGTTATGATATTCATTGGGAATCGATCGATGAAGATTTCAGCACAGCAGGAATGCTCCGAGGGGCACCTGCGCCAACTGCAAGCCACTTCAACATCAGCAAGCTATAATCGACATATATCAATCCTGCCACCAGTCTATGACCAGTAGCGAAATTAGTTATACCGAAGCGCGAAGTAATTTAGGGATGCTGCTAGATAGAGTAGCCGATAACAAAGATATTATTATTGTCAAACGAGACGGTAAAGCTAAAAACGTCGCCCTCATTGCCGAGGAAGATCTCAGCAGTCTGCTCGAAACTGTTTATCTATTGCGTTCTCCTGCGAACGCAGCTAGACTGCATGGTGCGATCAATCGTGCTAAAAAAAGAGATCTTGAAGGTTATCCAAATTCAGATCTAGAGAATCCAGCGCAATCGATATCTGCATTATGTGAGGAGTTAGGAATTGTCCGCCAAAAAGAAGGATAAGCAGCCATCGGATTCCGAGCCGGAAATCAGGATAGTTCAGAGACGGATTATTTTTGATGAAAGTTTTAGAGAGGATTTGCAATGGTGGTACAGAAAAGACGTTCAAAAAGCTAATAAAATTCTAGATTTAGTTGAGTCTATTTGTGTAGATCCATTTTCAGGGATTGGCAAACCAGAACCATTAAAATTTATGGAAGCAAATACTTGGTCTCGGCGAATAGATTTAGAGCATCGACTAATTTATCGAGTTCAAAATGAGTCGATTCAGTTTTTACAAGCTCGCTATCATTACGAAAGTTAGTAAAATCGAATGTCATTACCAACTCAGTTACCTATTGATGCGGCACCTTTAGGATATTGCACTCAATCGATCGATACCAACATCACTGCCGATTTATTACACTTTCATTTATATCGCCAACGCACCACGGTAGAGCGGTTAATTTTGGGTGCTAAATACAGGCAGAGTGCTAGACAACTATCATTTGAATGTCTGCGCCAGAGTTTTCCTGAATTGACTACTATGGCGTTCGCACAGAAGATTGCTAGTGCTTGGCTAAACGAGAAATGCCCTGTCAATTATACACCCCCAAATCTGATGAGTTGGAGTCAAGATCCTAATGCAATCGCATCATTACTAGCCCAAATCTTAAACACTGCGAATATTCCCTACTATATTACTAGCGGAGTGGCAGCAATCGCTCATGGTGAGCCGAGAGCCACGATCGATCTAAATGTGGTCATTTCAATTGATTTAGCAGATTTACCCGCCCTTGTAGCCAATGGGTTCTATATAGCTGGATTGGCAGATGTGATGTCGGGTAGTTTGTGGTGTCTGAATATTACCCATTTAGAAACAATTGAGAATATCGATTTGATGATTTCTGGTCGGGAGGAGTATGATCTGATTAAGTTCGATCGATCTCGATTATATACTTTACCTGGAAGTAGAGAGGTTGCGATCGCTTCGCCAGAAGATGTAATTAGGGCTTGCTGAAAAAGTAGGAGAATAGTCTTCCAAAACTTAATTGGTCATGGAAAAAGTCTGGGTAATTAGTTTTCATTAAGACAATTTCTCCAAATATAATTTTATCTAATTATAACGACACGAAAATAGGTG
>JANYIT010000193.1 GCA_025358725.1 Chamaesiphon sp. GL140_3_metabinner_129_sub | reverse complement strand
TCGCTCGATCGAGGGATTCAAGCGATCGAGTACAAGGGTTTTGAGCCTTTAAGCATCAAAACCTTGCACTTGATTCGCAAAAAAAGGCTCAAAACCCCTGCAGTGAATGCCTTGCTGAGATCTTCAGCAAGCCCTAATTAGACAAGTATTGAATGTGAGTAAGTTTTGATAACTTTTCAACAGCTAAGGAGAAGCAAACAAAAACCGAAATAACAATTTGTTATCTCGGTTTAATTGGGTTTACTAAATTGATAGTTTACTTATGCATTATCCAGTGCAGCAATACCAGGTAGAATCTTACCTTCCAGTAATTCTAAAGAAGCACCACCACCAGTAGAAATATGACTCATTTGGTCAGCTAAACCAACTTTTTCTACCGCTGCAACTGAGTCACCACCACCGATAATTGTGATTGCACCAGTTTTGGAGATTTCAGCCAAAGTATGTGCGATACCTTCAGTACCAGCCGCAAATTTAGGAAATTCAAATACACCCATTGGGCCATTCCAGATTACAGTTTTGCAATCAGCCAAAGCTGCTTGGAATACTTTGAGTGAATCAGGGCCGATATCCAATCCCATCCAACCATCAGGAATATTATTGATATCAACGATTTGGGAATTTGCATCAGGCGAGAAGTTATCAGCTACTACAACATCAGTAGGTAATAAAAGTTGAACACCTTTCTCTTTTGCTTTTGCTTCAAGAGAGCGAGCTAATTCTAATTTATCTTCTTCAACTAAAGATTTACCAACATTCAAGCCGCGTGCTTTGTAGAATGTAAAAATCATTCCACCACCGAGGAATAATTTGTCGCATTTGTCAAGCAAGGTTTCAATTACACCGATTTTACTCGATACTTTGGAACCACCAACGATCGCAGCTAGAGGAGCTTTGGGCTTTTCGATCGCGTTTTAGAGATATTCCAATTCTTTCTCAATTAAGTAACCTGCAACAGAAGGACTCAGATACTTGGTTACGCCTTCAGTTGACGCATGAGCACGGTGAGCGGTACCGAACGCATCATTGACATATAAGTCAGCATTAGCAGCCAATTTCTCGGCAAATTCTGGATCGTTTTTCTCTTCTTCTGGGTAGAAACGAACGTTTTCTAAGAGTGCAACTTGTCCATTTGCCATCTCCACAATTTTGCTAGTCACTTCATCGCCGATACAGTCATCGCATTTGACCACAGTTTGCCCTAATAGCTCCGACAACCGTTGGGCAACTGGAGTTAGACGTAATTTCTCCTCAACACCTTTCGGACGACCAAAGTGGCTACAGAGAATGACTTTAGCACCTTTGCTCGTCAGGTCTTTGATTGTGGGGAGAGCAGCGCGAATCCGGGTATCGTCGGTGATATTTCCGGCATCATCTACAGGTACATTAAAGTCAGCACGAACTAGGACGCGCTTTCCAGCGAGATCGGCAGCGGACAAACTGGCAATGGACTTCTTAGACATTTGTTAAACTCCTAAAAACTATAGTAGTTAATTTTGTTTTGATATTAAAGCTGAGAAAATAATTAGTAATACTAATGTTTGCTGTATTAAGGATAACATTTAGCTCTGCCGTCCTTAATCTTACCGGAAAACCCGTGTAGATTTGTTACCAATCTCGATCGAAATTAGACCTAAAGATCGAAAATAGGGTAGATAAGAGGATAAACGCTACGATTATTTAGCCTCAGTATATGTTTAACAAAATCCTATTTCCGCTCGATCGCAGTCGTGAAGCCCAGGAAGCGATTACTGTGGCGATCGATCTAGTGCAAAAGTATCAAAGCAAACTAGTTTTATTATCTGTAGTTGAGACCCCAGATCTCGATGCTGAGGTACTCGAAGATCCCGTTATGCAATCTCCAGACGCGATCGATCAACTGCTACATTCTGCCCAAGCTCTCTTTGCCAAGCGCGGCATTCAAGCTGAAATCTTGCAGCGAGAAGGAAAGCCTGCTTTTACAATCTGCGATGTCGCTGATGAACTCAATGTTAATTTGATTGTGATGGGCAGTCGGGGGATTGGTTTAGATCTCGAACATACATCGGAAAGTGTCGCTAGTCGGGTGATTAATCTTTCTCCATGTCCGGTGTTAATCGTGCCGTAGGTTGCGCTGAGTGTAAGTGATATCTATGCTTAGTCAGCAAGACTTGAGGGAAGAATACCATCTGAAATTTACGCAAATCGATCGATGGTATTTTTTCACAAGAACTTAAAACTAGCTAGAATGTATTAAGAAAATTGAAGTAAAATCGCGATTCTGAATCTCGATTGTAAAGTGCCGTAACTATCCCTAAAGAACTGTGAAGCGAAATATAAATACTCATTTTTATTAGCGTAATAATGTAGAGATCCCATTAAATTGAGCATTTGAATATGCTGGGTATATATGCAGATATTTCATCGCGAACAGAAGACAGAACTAAATACCCGCGATAAGATTCTCCAAGCGGCTCAAAAGCTATTTGCCCGTCATGGCTATGATGGCACTACCACCAAAGAGTTAGCAGAAAAAGCGGGAATTGCTGAAGGTACTTTGTTTCGCCATTTTACTAACAAAAAAGCGATCTTAGTCGAAGTGGCAACCCAAGGCTGGGTAGAATTGCTGACAGATTTATTGACAGAATTGAGTGAGATGGCCAGTTATGAAGCGATCTCTCATGTGATGTACAAACGAATGCTCAGGCTGGGAGATAACTATGACATGATGCGTGTTTGTTTTATGGAAGTCCAGTTTCATCCAGATTTACGAGATCGAATTCAATCAGAAGTGGTTGAAAAAATGACAGATGTGGCGGAAGCCTTTTTTCAAACAGCAATGGAACGGGGTGTCTATCGACGAATGAATCCACGTGTCATCGCTCAGGTATTTTTGGGGATGTTTGTAGTTGCTGGATTTAGTCACGAAACCATTACTCAACCCAATGCAAGTCCACAAGAGATGAAAGATATGGCTGAAGGGTTGGCTGATATTTTTTTGAATGGAGTATTGGCAAAAAAATAGTAACTAGTTGTCTTCGCTTTTAACTTTTAACTTTTAACTTTTAACTATCTCCCCTGCTTGCTTAATCCAACCTTGAACTTGAGCGAGATCTGGGCAGAGATCTCGCCGTTGCAGGGTAGCAACGTGGAGCTTGAGGAGTTGTTGATGGATTTTGTGAGCGGGCATTTGGGCTAATTGCTTGACCGAAATAATTCCGGTATGCAGTAACAAGCCATTATATTGACAACCGATGCCAGCTAATCGGGCTAAATCGGCTAAAGCTACTAACTTATTTACATACTGAATTTTGGTGCCTAAATTAATCGCCAATTGCTGTTTCGTTATGGCATCTGGTGCAATTGCTAATAGTTGCCCCGTAGTCGTAATTCCTAGCTCTTGGAGTAAGGCTTGTTCGGACTTGTTTACCCCAGGTAAATCGCTAATTGACCAATCACAAATCATGAGGAGCAGGGTGAGGGAGTAATTGAGTGATGGAGAGACAGAGAACTAGCTAATATAGTAGATATCCCAGTAAATATCCCTCGATCGATTACTAATGGACTTCACTAGTATTGTTTTGGTTCAGATTGCGATCTTTTACTGTCTGGCAACCTTATTACCGACATCACGGAGTAATTCTAGCCTGAAAGTTGCAGCAATTGTCGTGCTGATTATCTTGTCAATGAGTTTCTATGTTCTACCCAATCTGATGGCGAAGATTGGGATCGGAGCATGGATTTTGTTGCTAATACTACCCATGTCGCTGATGAGCCGACTGGAATCATTAGTCAATAGCTCCCAATATCTAGCAGCTAGTCAGCTAGCAAAGAGACTCAGATGGCTGGTACCGACTGATGGGATGTGGCATTATCATCATTTGCTCACAGGGATTTCCTTGGCTCAGTCGGGGCAAATTAAGGCAGCTAGTGAGATATTCGATCGATATCAATCGAGTGATCAGACTGAAATCGGTCGATCGGCAACTGCCTTATTATACCGTTCTACCGATCGCTGGCATGAGTATATTACTTGGATTCAGAACCTACTAGCACCAGCAAAATTAAATCTCAATGACCTCGGATCTGCTCTCGGCAATCGAGGTACGATTTTAATCAACTATTTGCGGGCATTCGCAGAAACAGGGGATTTACATCACTGTATCGTAGCAGTAGATCAACTCGATCGTTATCGTCAGCTCAATACTCAACAGCTACATCTGCTCAAAATGTATATTCTCGCCTACTGTGGGCGCGTAGAAGCAGTTACTCAATCGTGTCAAAGTCTACTGTCAATGTATCCAGCGGAGGTACATCAATTTTGGATTGGCTCTGCGGAGTTAGCTGCAGGCAAGATCGAGATAGCAACACGACAATTAGCAAAACTCCGATCTACGAGCATCGATAGCTGTATTCAACAAGATATTGATTGGCGATTGTCTCAACCATTGCCAGATTTGAATAAACTGCATCCAACAGACTGGGAAACTGTCGCCCAAATCGAGGCGAATATTCAAGCAGATGCTCGATATGGGAGTCAAACTCCTAGTGATGCTCGGACTCCAGTTACCAATTTTTTGATTGCAATTAATGTCCTCGTTTTTTGTGCTGAATTGGGATGGCAATATAAATCGGGCGATCGGGACTTTAGTTTGATTCCATTCGGTGGTTTAGCTGCTCCCTTAGTTCTCGCTGGCGAATGGTGGCGAATTGTGACGGCGAACTTTCTCCATCTGGGTATCTTGCACTTGGGGATGAATATGTTCGCATTGCTCTATCTGGGTAAATTTGTCGAACATCGACTGGGTTCCTGGAGATATTTTCTTGCCTATCTGCTGGCAGGGCTTGGCTCGATGGCGGTGATCACGTATGTTGATACCAAATGGATGATCCAACCCCAAATTACTGTCGGTGCATCTGGGGCGATTATGGGGATGCTCGGTACGATGGGAGCGATTCATCTTAGTGGTTGGCGACAAACAAAAGTCACCGCTGCTGCGCGTCAATTTCAAACAGTACTTTTTAGCGTTGGCTTTCAGCTAGTATTCGATCTCACTAATGGACATACCAGTATTGTCGGTCATTTTTCTGGACTAATTATTGGATTTTTGGTGGGGCTAGTGTTGCTACAATTTGGGACTAGGGATTAGGCTCCCATCTCCGCCGATTTTCTGAATTGACAGCCGATCGTTGTATACTTACTGTGAATTGACGATCAATGTTCGTCCAGCTTAAATCCCCGTAAAATTGTTTTCTATGCCTATTCTCGATCGACAAGGTAGATTATTTGGTAAATTCAGCCTCCTCGACATTGGTGCTGTCCTAGTAATGTTATTTGTAGTCGCAGGTATTTTCCTCTCGCCAGGTAATTCGGGGCGAATTAACGGACAAGACAAGCCTCAAGTTGTAGAGGCTGACGTAATTGTCAGAGGACTAAATGTACTCAATCCTGAATCTCTGCTGACTCAATTTAGTCCGGGAAATAAACTAAGTTTTGTGATTCGCAATCAGCCCGCCGGACAAGTTGATATAAAAGCAGTTCGTCAACTAGATCGAACTATTCCAGTCCCACAAACTGATGGTTCTCTCAAAGCACTGAAAGATCCTCGACCTGATTCCTTTAGTATGGATATGATTGTCACCGTGACTGGCAAAGGTCAGAAAACCAAGGAAGGACTGGTACTCGGCAATACCAAAATGAAGATCGGTTCTTCAGTCGAAATCGACCAACTCAATTACAATTTCAATGGTACTGTGATTGATATTCGCTATCTAGACAAGTAAAATCGGGTAATGTTCTGAATCTGTGGAAAGAAGTATCATAGAAGCAAGATATAGCAGAGAGAAAGAAAAATGGTATTAGAACCTGTTCTGTGCCCAGCTTGTCAAAGTAGCGATGTCGTCAGACACGGATACTCAGGAGAAGGAA
>JANYIT010000117.1 GCA_025358725.1 Chamaesiphon sp. GL140_3_metabinner_129_sub | reverse complement strand
TGAGGTTGACATCGACAAATCGGGCGATATTTTCTGCTCTTTCGATATATCGATTGAGCCAATAGATTGAGTTTGCGACGCGACTTAGCATAGGGGAAGGCTTTAGGTGTTAGGTATTAGGCTTTAGGAATTATAGGTTGGGTAGAGCGATAGCGAAACCCAACAATCACTAATAACTGGTGAATTTTATTTGGTAAGCAAAGAGCGATAATTATGACGGCTAATTAGATTGAGCAATGGAAAAATATCTGGAGACATGAAGTCAAATGATAGTGGCGCGGGGGAGATTGATAGTATCCCCCAGAAACCATATTTTAATTTACTCTCATTGTCAAATTCTAAGTGTTCTAACCCAATCGATAAAGAGCCATTAAGATTGTTTCGCCTATCAACTATCTGATGATGATGTCCAAACAGATGCACTCTCGGCTTAACATATTTTACAAGTTCTTCAATTAGCATAGATCCATTTATTAATTCAGGACAAATCGGGCCAGCATGAGTCATTAAAATATCTGCATTATAGAGATCTGTCGAAATATTCTCGATTGAAGTTACACTAAAAAACCGTGGCCCTAATTTACCTGTCTTTTGTGATTTTCGATATTGCTCTCGAGCAAATTTACCCCGTGAATGCTTTTCGGCTCCAGGTGCAATCCCACCAAATCCAGCAACTTTGACAGGTTGATATTCATCCCCAACATTCATAGTTTGGTTATCTGGAATAAACCATATTTTTCTCCAAGGATCGATAGAAGAAGGTTTAATAAAATTTCCTAAGTAGTCAAAATCTTCATGATTTCCTCTCACAAAATAAGTACATGGTGAGTCTTTATGCTGTAAATAAAATTCACTTTCAGGAGTCTCAATATAAAATTTTTGAAAGCCTAGCTCATCCGCATCTTTTTCAGCATGTTTTTTAGTTGCCTTATCTAATTTTGACGAATCTGGGAAAGCTCCCATATCACCAACTTGAAGTAGTCCATCTAACTTGATTTTCGAGTGCTGCTGCCATAAAACTGCTAATGTGTACATCAGTGCAATTCGTCCATGAATATCTCCAAATACTGCAAAATTAAGTTGTTTGTTTTCTAGATCGAGCATCTAAATTAAATGTAAGGATAGTACAACAAAATTGGTGCCTCAATATACAGATCAACTTAAATTATTAGGTTCAAATCGATCGGGTAAGGCAAGCATAAGTTAATATTGTCTGAACTGTGATTAGAATGATTGACTGATGGACTATGATTGGATGCTATACGATCATCTTAGTTTATCTATTAATCTGACAAATCATAGTTCAGAGATTTGATTGCCAATTTTCCCGCGATAATCGATAGAGACAATGTTCGCGGAGTGGATGCCCTATGGGAAGGCTAGGATGCTCGAATGTTTCCGATTCCCGATTCATCCCCAATCGTTCCATGACGGTACTAGATCTGTGATTATCGATAGCTGTAAATGATACGATCTCTGGTAACTCCAGTCGATCGAATCCAACGTTCAATGCAGCTTTAGCCGCTTCGGTTGCGTAACCTTTGCCCCAATATTCAAAAGCTAATCGCCAACTGATTTCGACACAGGGCGAAAATGGTAGATCTGCCCTCGGTATTTCTAATCCAACAAAACCGATAAACTGTTTATCCTGTTTAGATTCTACCGCCCAGAAGCCCCAGCCTCGATCGGCTATTTTTGTCTGAGCGCGATCTATTCCTGCATGACTAGTAGCTCTATCTAATATACTAGGAAAAAATTCCATCACTCGCGGATCGGCATTAAGCTTTGCAAAGGGTTCTCGATCTGATTCAAGCCATTGGCGCAAGCGGAGTCGCTCTGTTTCAATTTCGATTAATTCTGCCATAAGTTTCAAGTTGGGTAGTTCTCTTTTTTAATTTAAAATACTCACATCTTGCACCAGTATAAAAACACTATTACTAAGCGTAGATCCAGGGTACCCATGAAGGGCACCCCTACAGATAACTTGTAGGGGTGCCCTTCATGGGTACCCACGGGTTATGGCAGTAATAAAACATCCGCATGACACAAGGTAAAGATAAGCAATTTCAAATCACTTTCAACTTTCAACTACTTAACCACCCAAGTATCCTTAGTTCCCCCACCCTGAGAAGAATTCACAACCAACGAACCCTCCTTCAACGCTACCCGTGTCAACCCACCTGGATTGATATAGATATCCCGCCCATTCAGAATATACGGGCGCAAATCCACATGTCTCCCATCGATACCATCAGGCAGCAACGTCGGTACCCGCGATAAACACAGCGTCGGCTGGGCGATATAATTGCGAGGATCTGCCGTAATCTTGGCTGCAAATTCGCTCCGCTCCTCCGCCGTAGATTTAGTGCCGATTAACATCCCATAACCCCCCGATTCGGCGGCGGCTTTGACGACTAATTTATCTAAATTCTCTAGTACATACTGGCGTTGCTGCGGTTCCCAGCATTGGTATGTCGGCACATTAGGGATAATTTGCTCCTCATCCAGATAGTATTTGACGATCGCGGGCATGTAAGCATATACCACTTTATCATCTGCCACGCCCGTACCTGGAGCATTCGCGATCGCGACTCGCCCCGCGCGATAGACATCCATCAATCCTGGAACTCCCAGCATTGAATCAGCCCTAAAAGTGAGAGGATCGATAAATTCATCATCAATGCGGCGATAGATCACATCTACCTGCTGCAAGCCTTTGGTGGTGCGCATTTTCAGGAAGCCATCGGAGATCGTCAAATCCCGCGACTCGACTAATTGCACGCCCATTTGTCGAGCTAAAAAGGAATGCTCGAAATAGGCGGAATTATAAATACCTGGAGTCAATACCACCACTGTCGGGTAGGGAATAGATTCCGGTGCTAGATATAGTAAAGTTTCTAGCAACCGACTGGGATAATCTTCGACAGGGAGAATCTGCATCTTCTCAAATAGACGCGGAAAGGTAGACTTCATCACCCGCCGACTTTCTAGCACATAGGAAACTCCAGATGGACACCGAAGATTGTCTTCCAATACATACCAACTACCATCTTTGTCGCGTACCAAGTCCGTACCAGTAATATGACACCAGATGCCCTGGGGTGGCTGTAAGCCCATACAAGGCTTGAGAAATCCCGTCGCTGAGTAGATCACCTCTTGAGGGATAATCCCGTCTAGAATAATCTGCTGTTGCCCGTAGATATCACTTAAAAATAGATTGAGCGCGTGAATTCGCTGCTTTAAACCACGCTCTAATAATTGCCATTCTCGATCACAAATTGTGCGCGGGATAATATCAAATGGAAGAATTTTTTCAGTGCCACGATCGTCACTATAGACGTTGAAAGTTACGCCTGTCTTGAATAAAGTGCTTTGGGCTAATTGCTGGTGCTGGTGTAGCTCCGCCAAGGAAAGACTACTAATTTTATCAATTAGCGTCGTAGCAATCGATCGAGGACTACCATCGGGCAAAAACAATTCATCATAAAACTCACCAGGATGATAACTGTCTAGTACCATATCTTCACACCAGATTAGAAAACCATTTCGTTACCTTATATCAATTAACTTTTTCGATCCCCATTAACTGTATAGCAGTATACCAAATGGGATGGCATTACCCGAAAGATGCCTGAGTGGAATCGAGATTTGAAGATGAAAGAGACGATTATTTTAGAAAAAGGTAAGAATGTTTATTTCTTTGCTACCAATATCGATATTCGCAATCAGAAAGATACATCCATCCGAATCGAATTAACTCGTTGTTGTCTAAAAGATCTGGGGCTACTATCCAAATAGTACTATCGATTAACTGACGGCAAGCCGTTTGGGTGATGGGGCAAACTATCTCAATACCCCAATACCCAACAGATGAAATTAATTGCTACCAGTAAAGATAACTTCAGGAAACTTTAGTTGAGCTTCAGGTAAGGGACGACCTTTGCCTTCCTCTTGCCAATAGTTAATGACTTCAGTAGCCTGATTGAGAATACCAACGCGATCAACTTCGGCAATCCAGTGCTTGGCTTCTAGTTCGGCTTTGAGTTGTTCCCACGCATCATTACGCGGCCAGAAAAAATAAGCAGTCAGAGGACTCAAGCCTTTACCAACTACTTGGTCTACAGCTAAAGCAACGTTCTCATCCAACCAGAGAACTTTTAAGATAAATTTGGATAACGTTACTGGTAAGGTTTCGGTGATGGTTTCGGTCATATTCGATCGCTAGTTTGGCACACAATCCGCTATTGTATCATTTACCGACCCGAAGAAGGTGTTTGAAAAGTATAAATTTAATCCCCCCAACCCCCTTAACAAAGGGGAGTAAGAGTCAAAGTCCCCCTTGTTAAGGGGGATTTAGGGGGATTGACAGCCTGCGATTGTAACAAATAAAACTTTTCAAACATCCTCTAAGAGTATGGTAAATTTTGAATTGATTTAGTGGCAGGATTGGAATGAGCGCGATCGTAATATTTGATATCGACGGGGTAATTCGGGACGTTGGTAGTTCCTATCGTCGTGCATTGGCGGATACAGTGGCAGAGTTTACGAGTGGAGCTTATCGTCCAACCGCGATAGAAATCGACAGACTCAAAGGGGAAGGATTCTGGAATAATGATTGGGAAGCCTCTCAGGAGTTAATTTATCGCTATTTTGAGAGCCAGGGACAAGCTCGATCTGAGTTAAGCCTAGATTACGGTCAAATTGTGGCTTATTTCCAGACTAAATATCGCGGTACAGATCCGGTTAATTGGAATGGTTATATCTGCGACGAACCAATTTTAGCCAGTCTGGAATACTTCATCTCATTAACTGCGGCAAGTATCCCCTGGGGCTTTTTTAGCGGGGCGACCCAAGGATCTGCTAGTTATATTCTAGAAAGGAGATTGGGCTTAATTGCGCCTGTTTTAGTGGCAATGGAAGACGCTCCAGGTAAGCCAGATCCACAAGGCTTATTTATGGCAGTTGGCCAATTAGGATTGCAACACGAAAATATTGACGCGCTCCCAATTATATATGTTGGCGATACAGTAGCTGATATGCATACAATTCTGAACGCTAGAACTAAACAACCCCATCGAGACTTAATTGCAGTGGGAGTATTACCACCGCACATTATCAGTGAAGTCTCACACGTAAATGATTACACTGCAAGCTTGCTTCAATCAGGTGCCAAGTTGGTAATTAATAATGTCCAGGAATTGACACCCACACTAATTGGTTCGCTAATTTCAATCCAAGGTACAGGAATCGAACCTGTCTAGCAGTTACCCGCGCGGATTATGAGTCCGCTGCCTAAACCGATCGGCCAACCTTGGGGGTATCTAGTTATCCTAACATTGACCATCCACAATTGACTATCCCCAGGGATCTGAAAGATATAGATTTTCCTCTGGAGAATTTGTGGCTAACAAATCTCATTATGATAGTTACCAATCTGCTCCAACAAGTCTTGACGCAAACAAAACGTTTATGTTATTGTTATGGACTACAAGGACGTATAGCTCAGTTGGTTAGAGCGCATCGTTGACATCGATGAGGTCCCCCGTTCGAGTCGGGGTACGTCCATAGGGTTAGATAGCAAGCTAGGCAAGGCTTTTAGGAAACACATCAGTTCCTAAGAGTCGATTTTTGCTGTCTGGCTACAGTAAAATATAGGCTGTTATGACTGGTTTGTGGGCTGTACCGACCCATAAAATGACCCATAACTATGAACGCGAAAATTTGGATCGAGCCAACTGGCAAAACGTTACGACTGGTTTGGTATTACGAAGGCAAGAGACATAGGTTATCGCTAGGAATACCTGACAACTCCATCGGTAGAGCATTGGCAGCGAAGAAGATGGCAGAGATTAAGATCGATCTCGAATCTGGTTACTACGATCCAACCTTATTGAAGTACCGACCGCGCAAGCTTGGGGCTAACCCTACTGAAATAAGTGCGGTACAACTATTTGAAAAGTATCTGACCCACTACCAGCAACAGAGATCGCTTACTCCTGGCTCTGTGGTGAAGTTAAACGGGATCGCGTCCAAGCTTCAACTATTTTTAGGCGACATACCCGCCAACAAAGTAACTGAATCAGTCGCTGCTAAAGCCATAGCACAATGGTCTAAATCTGCCTCAAACCGGACGGTCAAGGAATATTTGGTAATGTTCTAGATCTGTGGAGAGGAGGTTAAATGGCACACCCAAATTCAAACCGATTGATAAACAAACAAATCACAATATCGTGCATCACAACAGATTTAGAAAAGCAGATGGTTTTACGAGCCAGTCGCTTAATTCTAGTCCGAAGTGTGAGATGTTTTCGCTCGATTGTTTGAGTATTTCGTTTGCCAATTGTATGTTCTTTTGGGTCGAGATGACGTTGATAAGCACCCCACGCATCAGTATAAAATTGCTTGATGCCAAATGGTTCTAACAACACTTTTAGCTTGAGCAATGCCTCATCTTCGTGAGTGTCTAAGACATATGCTAAGGTTTCTCCGGTCGCATGGTCAATGGCATGCCAGAGCCACCTTTGTTGTTTCTTTGACTGCACAAAACTCCACATCTCATCAGCTTCAACTGTGATGTCTTCCGACCATTTCTCCAGTTTCACTATGGTTTCTTGTGGCTGGATTTGCGCTAGTCGCTCTTGATTCACACACTCAATCTCCGAGCCTTTTTTTTAATTCATTAATCACTGTTGATGGGCTGATTTTCAGCACTCTTGCTGTATCCCGAATCCCACTACCATTCATCGCCATCTCTTGCTTCTATGATACTTCTTTCCACAGATTCAGAACATTACCGAAATCGGTATGATATCCAGAAACTTTCACAGATATCACCCCAAATCGGGATATTATCTGTCACTTGCTTATGCAGCCGTTGATTTGGCAATTTTTGTAAGCAACCTCAACGCCTCATTTACCGCAGCCGAATCTGGAAAGACTTCTGCCACATCTGGTTCAAGCACTATAATATTGGTGGATTGCTTGTACGCTTCAAAATATCTACCGCGAACACCACCTGAAAAGTCATATTCCGGTCTCATCTCATCATTAACGATTGTTTCAGGTTCCTGACTCATAACTTCTTCTCTCCTGTCGAGTAGCTAAACGGGCACTAATTAAGCGGACTTCACCGGATCGATCCGTGTTGGATATCACCAACAGCCGTTGCGATCTTGACATCCCTATAGTCAAAAGACGGAATTCGCCAACGGAATGATCGGGGTCTGAAATTGTTACTGCTAATGGATCTCCGAAAACTGTAATAGCCTCCTCAAAAGATACACCATGCTTTTCGGCATTACTAACCGCTTTAACTGGATCCCATTGAAAACTCATTGATTCTATTATAGTCTTGTGCCGCTTCAGATTAAAATCGTATCTGATTTACCATGCCATGTATCATACGGATTTTTTCAGACTCCGCGCACCAAAATGGTAAACAGCCTGATGTCCAATGCGGATAAACCAAGTCTGGGCATCAGGGACTTAGCAAGAAGATGCTCTGACGCGGTTACAATACTGTCTGCGACTTCAAAAACTCCGGTTTCGATGTCGATCGCTACAATCTTACCGTGATTACCTTCTTCAACTTGCGATCGAATCTGTGACTCATAAAGTGCATCACCGCGCTGGGCAAACTCTTCCTTGCTGTATCGGGGTTGTCGAACTGTCATGGATTTGACCTTATTTCACCGCTGCTCCTACATTTTAACTGCGATTTGCTGACGCAACGCAGAATCATTCGATTCGCTTAATTGTCACACTACCACCTTCAACAGTCTGGATATGCAAATCATAGCCATAAAGCAAACTAATTCCAACTAGCGGATCGGTTTCAGCTTCATTGATGGGAATGTCGCGATATTCTCCATCCCAGATGACTTTAGCTGCATAGACATCGAATGTTACTTCACTGCCATCGCCAAGTGTGCCTCTATCGATCCCCGTCCAAGACAAATTCAACTCGGTAATAATTTCACTTGGTAGGCTTAGAAAGCCAGTATAACCAGTGTCTATGACAGCAGTAATCAGTTTTGTCTGACGACTTTCATTAACAATAACCAGCGAAATTGTTGCCTCACGGTTTCTACTTACTACGCCGTGAATCATACTGTTTTTTTGAGACTGCGCGAACCAAAGCGATCAACTGCTCGATATCCGATCCGAACTATCCAGGGTTGGGCATCTGGGAAACGCTCAAATAGGCAATTGGTAGCGGGTAGTATATCATCAGCTACTTCAAAGGCTCCGGTTTCAATATCGATCGCCACAATCTTGCCATGATTACCTTCTTCGACTTGCGATCGAATCTGTGAATCATAAAGTGCATCACCGCGCTGGGCAAACTCTTCTTTGCTATATCGGGGCTGTCGTTGGCGAAGCCTCTCCTCTGGAGATATTGTCATGGGTTTGACCTTATTTCACTGCTGCTCCTACATTTTAACTCGATCTGTTGCGATGGCGATCTTACTGAGTTCAACACAACCACCCTCAAATACTTGCACCATTAGCTGATAGCCTTCCATCAAAGACATCCCAACGAGGGGTTCTGAATCAGCTTCATCGATTGGGATTGTGAGAAGATTTCCATCCCAAACTAAAACTGCTTCATAGACATTGAAAACACATTCACTGCCATCACCAAGAATGGCTCTACCTCTTCTCTTCCATTTCAGATTCAATTGAGAAATTAAATCTGGGGGTAGCGATAGCCAGCCATTGAAGCCAGTATCTACGATGGCATCTTGGGTGTAAACATTACCCTCAGAATCACAAAGTGAAATTGACACAATCGGCTCAAACTCATCATTAACAATCCCAGTTATCATGTCGATTTCTTCGTGCGTCCACCGAACCTGCGAACATGGCGGGAACCAATCCGAACCATCCAGATTTGAGCGTCAGGGTGGCTGACTTCCAGGCGATCGCAAGCAGCAATTTCACTCGCATCGACTTCAAAGTTTCCGGTTTCTAGATCGATCGCCACAATCTTGCCATGATTACCTTCTTCGACTTGCGATCGAATCTGTGAATCATAAAGTGCATCACCGCGCTGGGCAAACTCTTCTTTGCTATATCGGGGTTGTCGTACTGTCATTGATTTGACCTTATTTCACCGCTGCTCCTACATTTTAACTCGCTCAGTAGCGATGGCGATCGCGTAGCGTCTGCCTCAGCAGAAAGAAAATAGCTGAAGCAATTGTGGTGAGTCAACAAGAAGTTGTTGGATTGAGGAAGGAAAACCAATCTAACGGGTTTGCTAGACTACCGTGACAAACATCTACCTGATTTGCCCAAAATTTTACTGCCCGCGACCCGGTTTACAATCGACAAAACCTAAAGCTTCGGTGTCAAGAAAACTAGCGATCGCCATTTCAACAACTGCTTCGATCGCGCAAGCGCGCCACCAAGGCGGTCGGGTATTCAATTTCAGCAGCACGAGCAATTAAAGCAGCACGAATTCGTTCGGGTAATCGTAGTAGAATGACTTCAGCATCTGACAGGGAGAGTTGTTCGTGAAGTTGGGTTTGCAATTCAGAGTTGTTCATCAGTATGAAGGCAGGAAAGCTATTTGCGTCTCGAATGACGGTCATTGTATCACCCAGAGTTGAGCAGATGAAACGCATTCATCCAGTCGATCGGTTCGGCAATCTATTCGATCGATAGCCTCGGCTTGATTCTAAATTTAGAGTGGATTGTGGCTTACCAAAAATCTAGGGTTCAAAAACTGCATTAAACCCCAAAACGATGCAAACAGCTTTCTCGATCTCACTCCAGTACTTGTCTTCTAATGTTCCTAGTTTACAATCGATCCTCCGACTGTCCACAACCCGCATTTGTTCGAGGTGAATCCCTCTAGTTTCATCTAGCTCATTCTCTGCTGTCGCCTCAACGCTCACTACAAATGGATAGGCTTTTGAGCCTTTCAATAAAGGAGCAACCATCGTTGTGTCAGATCGAGCGTTGCCCACATCATTCTGAAGAATTACACATGGTCGTTTCTTTGCTGTTTCACTACCTACCGTCGGATCTAGGTTTACCCACCATATTTCTCCTCTTCGGTACCGTAGATCGCCACTAGGCATCAATCCCATCTCCTACTGTCACATCCCATAGCTTAGTCTCAGCTTGATACTCAGGATTGTTGGCTAGTTCTGTATAAGCATCCGCCAACTCTTTCAACAATTGGTTCTTCTTTGCCTGAGCCAATATTTGGTTGATGAACTGGCTGCGGTTGTGGCTCGATCGATCGACGAATTCTAGAACTTCTTCATCTAGTGTGATGCTTACTTTCGCGCTCATAATTAAATCTTACTAATCGGTAGGATAGCCACATCTTAACATCTTAGTCGATTACCGACCGTAGGCTACGCCAACGATTGTGAATATTGCGAACAGATCATGGCAATCTGCCACTCTTCTTGAGTATGGATTGTGAGGATTCTCACTTGAGATTGAGAAGTAGCTAAATCGCGATCGAGTGTCATTGGTAAGCTATTCAAAGCTGGATCTATTTCCACGCTAATAAAAGCCAACTTAGCAGCAACAGCAGCACGAATACCTGCATGATTTTCGCCCACTCCTCCCGTGAAAATTAGCGCGTCCACACCACCTAAATTAGGTAATAAAGATCCGATTTTAGATGTGAGTCGATCGATATAAATATCCAAAGCTAACTTGGCTCTAATATTACCCGCAGCAATAGCTTTGTCAATTTCTCGCAGATCGTTAGACACCCCAGAAACACCCAATAATCCCGACTCAAAATTCAATATATGGTCGAGTTCCGCAACTGTATATTCTTGCTCTCGTAATAGATGGAGAATGATGCCTGGATCGATCGATCCGCACCGCGTACCCATCATCAAACCATCCAACGGAGTAAACCCCATCGTCGTCTCAATACACTGTCCAAATTTGACCGCAGCCAGCGAACAACCATTACCCAAATGACAACTAATTAACCGTAACTCTTTCAGATCTCGTCCTAATAATTTCGCCGATCGTTGGGTACAGTATTGATGACTAATGCCATGAAAACCATATTTTCTAATTCCCCGCTCTAACCACTGGTAAGGAACGGGGTAAACATAAGCCACTTCCGGTAAATCGCCATAAAAAGCCGTATCGAACACCGCTACTTGGGGCAGATTAGGCGATAAAGATTCAATGATATTAATCCCCATCAAATTAGCTGGGTTGTGTAACGGTGCGAATCTGGATAGTCGATCGATCGCTGCTTTCACTTCAGCATTAATTAACATCGGCTGACGATATTTCTCTCCACCATGTACAACTCGATGACCGACGATATCGATCTCTTTAATACTATTAATAACCTGAGTTTTGCCACTCCAGATCCAATTTAATAGATTGTGGGTATCTGCTGATCGATTCGTGCCCGATCGTTCTTCTCGTACCGAATTATCCGCCATTTTAGCTTGTAATACCGCTAGCCCAGTAGAATTCCAGTCAATTTCCCCCGTCCATAATGGCACGACTGGATCTAAAGGCAAATCCTTTTCGACTAATCGATATAAACTAGCTTTAAAACTACTCGAACCAGCATTTAGCACTAAAATATTCATATCCCAAAGAGCCAAACGGCATAGAGATCTTCAGATTCGAGATCTTCGTAGTCTGCCAAAATTTCAGCGTGAGTCATGCCCGAACTGAGCAATTCAAGAATGAATTCAATTGGATATCGGAGTCCACGAACGCAGGGTTTGCCGTGGCAAATGTCGGGGTTGTGAGTAATGCGGTGGAGCAGGTTGGATGTCATATAATTATTGGCTGGGGAAAACAATCTCGCTCTTTATTTATACGTCATCCTCAGTATTATCCCAAATGGCATCCAACGACGTTTGACTCGATTTCAACCAAAAATCCGCTTCATCGTCAGGAAGGAACGTTACGAGTACCCTGCTCCCTTCTGGTAACTCTGTTAAATCTAACAGTTCGACTTTTCCTTGGCGAACGGTAGCCCAAAGTGTTTTTAACATATCTCCTCTGCGGGTGAAACGTGCTTCTATTTTACGCTGTCTGCAAGAGAATCGCAGTTAAAATTTGGTAGGCTAATATCTATATTGAGCCACACCTCTAACTGATTAATGAAATTATTACACCGTCCCGATCTCTTCTGTTGGTCTGAGTTCAATACTGAACGCAATATTGATTTCCATAGCATTGCCTGGATTCGCCTTGAGGGGAACGTTCTCGTCGATCCTCTCCCAATACTTCTCGGTTAAGCCAAAAGCAGGTAGATTAGGGGTGAATCTTGAATAGGCGAGGGTCAGACTATTGCAACTAAAAGAATTCTCACTAATCAATCCAATCATCGAATCATCCGAAGTATTGAAGGCAATTGA
>JANYIT010000359.1 GCA_025358725.1 Chamaesiphon sp. GL140_3_metabinner_129_sub | reverse complement strand
AAACCTCGATCGATTAGATCGGCTAAAACGACGTATTTACGTTGACAGCTCGCCATTTTATGGTTTACAGATCGCGCCATTTTATGCTTGAAGTGACAATAATTAAAGAAGATCGGGGGTGGGTTTAATCTAGAAATAAATAGTTAATAAATCGTCGATTATTTCTCTTTCTATTTTAATATACCGCTAATCCTTATTAGCGGTATATGTTTTTTCTGTAGTTAATACCAGACATCGGTTAGAGCCGATTCCCAAACTTTGAGGTGTTCGCTCGAAAATCCAACAGATCCACTCCGATCTGAGGAAGTGGAAAAGTCAGATAATATTTGAGAACGGGGTAAATCTAGACTAGATCTGCCAAAATATTAGTAGCGATCGCTTGATATTTATGACGATTATCATCGTAGCGATTGAGGGTATTAAGATTGGCGTGACGACTCAAACTTTGAGCCGCCCGAATATTTCCATCGCTAGCATCAAGGTAGGCGGTAATCGCACTGTGTCTGATACGGTGGGGAGAAACTATTCGATCGATCCCAGCAGCTTCACTAAATTTTCGCACCAGGCGATAAATAGTGCTGCCGTCGAGTCGATGTCCTTTACTGCGTCTATCCAGACTGATAAACAGAGGATCTGACGATTCTCCGCAGGAGACACTGCGCGAACGATAGTTCTCTCTTACTGATAACCATTGCCCGATCGCGATTGTCGTTGCTGGGGACAGGTCGATCTGACTTTTTTGAATTTTTCCCTTACCCAAAATCGATAATCGCCCAGATTTGTCGAAATCGCCCACATTCAGGCTACAAATCTCATTCCGACGTAAGGCATTATCCCAAAGCAATCGCAGGATGGCATAATCTCTGATCCCTTTGATGGTCGTGCGGTCTGGAATTTGAAGCATTTCTCTAAACCCAGCTACCTCAATCCCTGTGGTGTCGCCATAACTCTCGACCTTTAAGCAAGTAACGTCGGCCAGATTAAAGTGACACTGCTCTGCTTGACGGGCGTAATCGACGAATGATTTTAAGGCACTGAGCCGAACGTTAATCGTACTGGGGGCTAATTTGGCATCGATAAGTAGTTGTCGGTAGTGTAGAGCTTGATAAACAGCTTCTGGCTGTTGTAGGGAGAGAAACTTAGTTAGAAGCCGATCTGATACTTCGCTATCATAGGTGCGACGACAAAAATCAACGATCGCTTTACTGTAGTTGCGTCTGGTATTGACAGAGATTTTCAGGCGCAGGAAGTCAGCCAGAAGCTCTGAGGAAGACCGAGTGACTTCGGGTGATTTGGGTGCTGAAATAGTTTTGGATACAGGAGAGCGCATGGTATCGAGAGGCAAGCGATCGGAGTAACTTTACTTGCCATAAGTACTAACATTTTAGCGCGAAATAAGAACACGACAATGTTTTTTAGCATGTACTTAATTAAAAATGAAATCCGTACAGTTGGATATCTTGATCGGAAGCCTGTAGAATGACGTTGCCAGGAAATATATGCTCTGCTAGCAGCATTAGACTAACAAACGAAGCTTTTGCGACAAATTGTGCCGTGATTTTTCGCAAAAGTAATATGCTCTTTTCGAGTCGTGCAAACCGATCCGAAACGGTATGTGAATTCTGGTAGTTTTACGTCGCCTTTAGAAAATTTCATGTTTGACCCTCGCATTCTAGTTGTTACATCTTGTACTGGAGAAAAGCGATTTAAACCTGAGAACCAACTCCAGTTAGATGATTTCAAAAATCCAGAGTTACTTCAATCCCGTTCGGCAGAACTAGCTGAATACATCTGTCCCGCAGGACAAATGTACACAGGAGCGCAGCACCTGCGATTGATGGAGGGAATAAGTATCTTGCGTCAAGCTCGTGGGGCTGAAGCAGTCGATCTGATAATTCTCTCCGCAGCGTATGGGTTGATTGGAGAGGAGGAAAAGATCGTTCCCTACGAAGTGACGTTTAACACCATGACAAGCGAAGAAGTAGATCGGTGGGCAACTACCTTAAATATTCATCTTGATTTTGAAAAGAAGACTCAGGAATACGATCTAATCTTTGTTTTACTAGGAGAGCAATATTTACGGTCTTTGAAGCTCCCTGTAAATCATCGTGACGGACAAAGTACGATATTTCTAACTTCTACAGGCAGCTTGAAGTATCTAAAAGCTTCTCAAACTAAAAACATTGCTTTGATTCTTTCTAATATTCAAGCCAAGCACTATGGATATGGATTAGTTGGTTTAAAAGGTTTCTTGTTCAAGAAATTTGCCGAAGCAGTTGTTCGAGATTTAACTATTTTGACTAAAGTTTACGAACATCCTAAGTTATTCAGTCAAATTATTGACAACAGAGCGATTCAGTTAAATATTCTAATAAAAGATGACGATTTAGTAGCAACTCCTACCATAGAACTAATCCGAGTAATCGACCTCAAACAATATCAAAATAATTCGATTGGGTCGGGACGTTCTGAAACAGCTACAGGAATCTCTATACCCGACGATCTCCAGCCGTCTGCCAATTACGCCCTAGGAATACAGTATTTTATACCTGAGTGGGACGATCGTGTCGATCCAAGATATAACTTTATTGACGACAAAAATGCTGTGAATAGGGATACTTATGATGATGATGTTTACGCTCATCAAATCTACGATCGCCCTAATTACAACGGCATTCTTTTGTCGAGGGTAGTTTTTGATAAAAGCAAGAAAAAAAGCAAGATTCTTCTAGAAAAAGGGGTTCATGATTATATCCGTTACTCTGGTCAAATCATGGGAGACTGTGGTGCTTTTAGTTATATTCAAGAAGATAAACCCCCATATCAAACCAAAGAAATTATCGACTATTATCATCAAGTAGGGTTTGATTATGGAGTTAGCATCGACCATTTAATTGTGGGCGGATTTGCCAAACCTGGAATCAGAGAGGAACGTTACGCTCTCACTATTAAAAATGCCGAAGAATTTATTCAGGAGCACTCAAAAGGAGAATATAAATTTACGCCAATTGGAGCGGTTCAAGGATGGAGTCCAGAGTCTTATGCAACGGCTGTCAAAAGCTACATTGAGATGGGATATAAATATATTGCATTGGGTGGAATTGCCAGAGCACCCACAGCGGAAATTGTGGAAATCCTCCAGGCTGTTTACCATCATTTAACTCCTACAACTAAAATTCATTTATTTGGGGTAGGGCGACTGAATGCTGTCCCAATTTTCCGTCATTTGGGAGTCAATAGCTTTGATTCTGCCAGTCCACTCAGAAAAGCTTGGTTAGATCCTACGGCTAATTATCATACAATGTCTGGTAAAACCTATGCTGCTGTCCGAATTCCGAAAAGTGGTAGCTTGCGAATTAATAACATTGTTAAAGCGGGTATTGCATCTCTTGAAACATTAAAGCAGCTTGAAGAGAAAGCCCTTGCATCTCTCCGCAGATTTGATGAAGGGCGTTTAGCAATCGATGAAACTCTCGATGCGTTGACAGCATACGATCTGTTATTGGAATTACCACGCGCCGGAAAAGTAGATGCAATTCAAGCAACTAAACGGATGAATAAACACGCCCAAATGTATAGAGTGCTGTTAGAGGATCGTCCTTGGAAAGATTGTGGTTGTAAAGTTTGTGTAGATCTAGGTGTCGAAGTAGTAATTTTTCGAGGTAATGATCGCAATAGACGCAGGGGTTTTCACAATACTTATGTATTCAATCAACGCTTTAAGGGATTATTGAATAATGCCGATTAGATCGCTCTATAATTAATGTTAAAAATGTTATTGATATGGCTAAATTAGAATGGACGGTCGATTTCTACCTGTTTTTTCTGTAGATTGGTCTGGATTACTTAAAAAGTTATCTAATTTGGAAGGTGAATATGGAATTCTGTCACCAGCCCATTCTGATAATAACCTACTCTACAAAATTAGAGATTTAGGCAAACCTTTTTTTATAGATAGTGGTGTCTTTGCCAACAAAAATAATCCTTGGTATCGAGACATTTATTGTGAATTTAGACAAGATCGATGGTTTCGAGAGGTTAGGTTAGCATCAGAAGTCCACCTCAGAGAGAAAATCAGTCAGTATCTAAATCGTTGCGATCGATTTAGTCCCGATTATGTTTTTGCACCTGACATTATTAACGAACCAATTCTGTCTTTATATTTAGCTCGTCTGAGCTGGGAAGAATATTGGCTTAAACCGAGAACCTATACTTTAATCGGCGTAGTTCAAGTTGGAAACGCATTAAACAACTGGCAAGAACAGACAACTCCTTTACTAGATTCTTTCCCGATCCACTATAATTCACCCAAAAGCTTTCTTGCCCCTTTGATTAGTGAGTATCGCAATATTGGTTATAACTACGTAGCACTAGGAGGGCTACTAAAACCAGACCATAAAAAAAGAACTGGTCTAAAATTTAGTTTGTCTATTCAGGAACTCGATGAACTCCTGACTTGGAGTCGTCCTGATTTTGTTTTAGCTGGACTAGCTTTGACTCGTCTAGAAGTTTTGAGGAAACATCAAGTGTGGGCTGATTCGACTGGTTGGCTTTGGTGGGACGCTCGTTACGAACCCGAAAGGTTTGCCAATTGGAATGCCCTACAGGAGGTGGCTAACTACAGACTTAATTCACCGCTAGAGAAAAACTTAATAAGCTAGTTATTAACAACATTTGCTTTAATTAAACTAAACTATCGATTGGCAGTATTCCAATCGACTCCTGAAGTGTTTTATGGCAGGCACTTACCGTAGTTTTAGTATTAGAAATAATTGGTTCTCGCGTAGCTCCTATCTGAGTCACTCCTCGTTCCCTCCAAAATTCATTATCTTTGAGCCAGTTTAGCTCCTGAAGTCGAGTTAGCCACTTAATTAACTCTTGTTCTGGCACATTCTCTAAATAGAGATCGCGAGCTAACATTCCCAATGCTTGAAAGACAACTGCTGAAACTAATAATGATTCCTGTCTTTGTTGGCATCGTTCTTCTTTACTCTTAACTTGCCAAGGATCGTTAGGAAGAATACTGGCTAAAGCTTGCCAAAAGTTAACTGCCCAGTTAATCTTTAGATCTAAGTCTGTCATTGCTTTGAGGTTGGGAAATGTATACTTAGTTGCTGTAACTAAAGTTGATAGGGTAATTAACTTAGGATTATGCGGACTCAATCCGTTCTCAATTTGCTCGACATTATTCTGAAATTGAGTAACTCGTTCCATCAACTCTTTTGCTATTAAAACAGCGGGCGACCGTCGATCGAAATAGTGAGAAAGAGAAACGCTCGGTCTTTGCACGAGTAAATTTTGATCTCGAAAAGCCTGACGTTCTTCTTCTAGAGATAGTGCTGAGTAGAACAGCACACCAACTTCAATTTGAGAAAGGATCGGAAACTCCATTGCATTTTCTCGATTCATTTCTATCAATGCTTCACGAATTGCAAAACATCGATGTTGTCCGTCTGTCAATCGCATGGCTACAGACTGATAAGGCAGAAAAATTCTCCCATCTTTGTATGCTGGTGACGGCTGAACATTGATACAAATGGGTGGAAAGAAGATCGTCCCATTTTGGTAGTTTTCCAAAATATATGTGGAGATCGCTTTGAGTCGGGCTGGATTGAGTTTGCGTTGAGCTAAATCTGGTAAGTCTGGTTGATTGGGAACATAGAGATAATTGCCATCTAACAGCCGAGCTATGTCTCCAAAAGTCATGCTGGCAACATAACTAACTTGCTTGTCTAGTGTTCCTCGCTTCACGGGTACGCCTTGTACGATTAATTCCAGCATGATAACTCCAAGGTAGATTGACTGTTTTCTGATTTGCATACATGTATACATGGTGGCAGGTATTCTGTCAAGGCGACTAGAATTTAGAGGCTCTCTCACATCCCACCACCTTGGCTTCAAACGTTCGTGTCTCAGCAGAGCTTTATCAAAGTTTGCGAGAAATTCGACTTTCCCTTGAAAGTCAATATTCTAGTGCTGCGCCAACCGTACAAGATTTGGTCAGTATTGCGATCGAACGTTCGATTCGAGATTGGAATAATCCAGAGCAACAAAGCCAGCTTCTTGCAGAGTTATTAGAGCATCGCAAGAATGCGCGATCGAGAATGGGTCAACGAAGCAGAGATAGTAGCTAGAATATGCTGATTTGACTGCAATAGCTATCTCCTTAACGTTACATCAGTTTTGAAAATTAAAAATTCTGTTGTTTTAGAGCTAGAATCCAGCGAGCGAATATACTTTTGAGGGTATTTTGTAGATTTTAGTCATAATATCCTGTTCTAACCCTTCTATTCCCTAAAAAGTACCAATTAGCTTCAGGTTATTGGGTACAGTAATTTAGAGTGACACACATTAAGGGTTTGAGGCTTATAGATTCAGAGGGCTTAATATTGGTAACGTTTTCTTACTGACGATCCTCGCTTCGACTCCTGAGCCTAAGTTTTTTGACAGCAGCTCATTTCACCTCTTTTCCCTCGTTGAACCGAAGATTGCTGTATGTTTGAAACTGGATACCTGGTAATATCGTCTGATAACAACTTGGGAATTGGCAAAATTCTTGAAATTTCCGCTGCTACAGCCGATTTAGAATATTTTAGATCGATCGGAGAAACGAGGCTGATAGAAACCGTTTCTTATCATTCACTCAAACGAGTTCGACTCGAACGGCATACGCGCTGCTATTTCCAGTCAGAAGATGAAGAGTTTTGGCAGATTGGTAGAGTAGATACTTGGCATCAAGACGATCTTTGGTATGAAGTTCATCTGCCAAATAAGGGTCTTCGCTATGTAACAGAAGCAGACATTTATGTTCGCTACGATCGGCCTATTAGTGACCCCACTGATGTTCTGGTCGCGAAGGGGCATGAAACGCCCTTTTTTCACGATCGCCGTTCTGCTTTTGTCCGGTGCCTGATCGAGCAACGTGCGGTCAGCCACGGGATGCCTGGACTCTTTTCAGCCAACATTAATTTATATCCCCATCAAGTTGAAGTAGTCCGCCGAGTTTTGGCAGATCCAATTCAACGTTATCTGCTTGCAGATGAAGTTGGACTGGGAAAAACCATTGAAGCAGGTGCAATTTTGCGGCAGTATCTGTTGGATGAACCAGATGGACAGGTATTAGCAATTGTCCCTCGTTCTTTGCTCAAGCAGTGGCAGCAGGAGTTAGAAAGCAAGTTTCATCTGACTGACGAAGTAAAACTGTTGACAATTGAAGACTTGGACGATTACCACTGCGATACTTCACCTGATTTTTTGATTCTGGACGAAGCACAGCATGTTGCAGCAATGGCAGAGTCAGCCAATCCACAACAGCGGAGATACTTTGCCATGTGCCAGAAACTAGCACATCAGGCAGATCGCCTTTTACTACTCTCTGCCACACCTGCACTCAATCACGAGCAAACTTTTCTGGCAATGCTACATCTTCTCGATCCGGTCACTTACCGCCTAGAAGATATTGCTGGTTTCCAAGAGCGCATCCATTTACGGCAAGATATCGGTCGATTACTCCTCTCATTCAAAGAGGGTGCATCACCTTTCGTGCTTAAAATAAGTCTTGGCAAATTACGAAGTCTTTTCGATCGAGATCCTCGTCTCATCGCTCTGACAGATCGGCTTGAATCGCTTTTAACTTCATCGGAAGTAAATTTAGTCGAACAAAGGCAGGTGATTCGTGCCATCCGCACCCATATTAGCGACACCTATCGTCTCCACCGCCGGATGTTACGAAACCGTCGCGACACGGTAGAAGATGTTTTACTAGATCAAACCAATTCAACTCTTCAGATCGAGTACGACTTGGATGAGCGATCGCCTACGATTGAAGAGTACCTGGATGAATGGCGTGTCCGAGCGATTGGAGCGACTGAAGGAGAAGACGATCCTTATTACCAGCAGATCTGTCAGGTGTTTTTGTTGTTATTTAGAACTAGTGGAACTTGGCTAACCATCTTTGAGTGGACGATTTTAGCTCGGCTTAATCACCATGTCATGCCTACTCTTGTAAAAGAACTGGGAGCGGTAGCAGTTGATGTGCTGATAACAACTCCCAAATTTGCTGGTGAAGTCGAAATCCTTCAAGATTTGCTCGATACAATTCAACAACAGTCTGAATTTGGCGATCGGATCGAGCATCTTCAGATGGTGCTGAAGAACTGCACGAACAATCGCCAGAAAAAAACTTCTAAGATTGTTGTCTTTACGAATTTTACCTACACCTGTCGAGAACTGGTGCAGAAATTATCAAGCGTATTCGGACAGCAGGCAATCGCTAGTTATCAAGTTGGGCAATCCCCTGATGAGGTGGAAGAGAACACCAGTCAATTTAGAGACGATCCTCAGTGTTTGGTTCTAGTTTGTGATGCCTCTGGTGAAGAAGGGCACAATCTGCAATTTGCTGACTGGCTAATTCACTTCGATCTTCCTTTTTCTCCTAATCGATTGGAGCAGCGGAACGGTCGTTTAAATCGAATTGGACGTAACTGTTTGCTACAGTTTGTCATCTTTGCTGGAGCAGATACGAGCGATAGTATTCACGGTGCTTGGTATGAAATTCTCAAAAAAGGCTTCAATATCTTCCAAGAATCGATCGCTAGTCTTCAATTTTATGTAGATAAAAAGTTACCCGAACTAGAAGTCACCCTGTTTCAATCGGGAGCTTATGGATTAACTGAGGCAATTCAACTAATTTCTGCTGAGATTGCTACTGAAAAAGTCAGTATTGACGAACAAAATGCGATCGATGAAATTGATGCGCTAGAAGAGAATGCAGATCGATACTTTAAAGCATTGGATGATTATGATGCCCGTCATCAGGACATTCAACGGGCAGTAGAGGGATGGATCTGTAATGCCTTGAAATTTCAACGCGATGAGGATATCAATGTACAAGAGATCGTTCGCTATAAACGAACTGAGCAAACGCTAGTACCAGTCAATGACTTAGTGAAGTACTTTAAAGGCTATCTCCATCAACCAGTAACCTACGATCGCCGTCAGGCATTACGACACTCAGAAGCCACACTTTACCGGATTGGCGAAGGTTTTATCGAAACTTTGAAGGATTATCTTCACTGGGACGATCGCGGGCAGGCATTTGCTTTGTGGCGGCAGGATGAAACTCGATCGGTAGAAGAAGGAATGGAATGGATTGGTTTTCGCTTTGATTATGTGGTTGAAGCAGATTTAACCTTAGCAAATGAGATATTCAAGCAGCACAATTGGAATTATCTGAATGGTGCTGCGTTGAAACGACGGATGGATGCCATCTTTCCACCAGTAGTAGAAACTATCTTTTTAGATCTGCGGATGAATGTTGTGGACGAGCCGCAGCTTTTGGATATCCTGCAACGTCCCTACTCAAAGAAACGCAGACCGACTCATGATTATAATCTCAGCGAAGACAGATTGCAGGTCATTGATGAGTTTGTAAGTCGGGATAATTGGGCAGATCTCTGTCTAACATCTCGTGAAAAGTCGGCAATGTTGCTACGGGAGAGTCCCAATTTTGGCGATCGCTGCCAACAGTATGCAACTCAAGCAGAGCGGAAATTAGGCGATCGCTTAGAGCAGCTTCAACTTCGATGGGAACGCCAATCTCAACTGGATACATCTTTAGCTCAAGAAGTTGAGATCGAACGAGAGTTAAAGCAAGTTTTAATCCGTGGGATCGAGCATCCTCAACTTCGACTCGACTCGATCGGTTTCTATATAGTCTCTGGGCGATCGCTTTCCCAAAATGAGGAGGACGAGCTATGAGTTTTCAACAAGTCTATGACTATCTCAGCAAATTCCCGAATCTCGATCTAAATGATTTAACAGGCTTTGCGGCTTGCCAAAGGCGTTTGCTCGATGCTCTCAATTCCGGTGCTGAAATCGGTGCTGGTGACATTGTGGCTTTAATTAGACACGTATTAAGGTATGAAGCAGAGTTACAAGGGGGAGTTTCACCAACGATCGCAGTACCCCGAATCAAACCCTTCCCAAAAGATCGAAAGACTTGGGAACTCAGCAGTATAGAAATTTTGGATGAGAAGCCCGATCGTTTTGTATTGAGAGCTTGTCCTTGGACTCCAGAATGGTTATCAGGCTCTGAGCAAGTATTCCCCGAACCTCCGCTTGTCGGAGAAAAAGCAAAACGTCGTAGTTATGATACGGTAACAGGCGATCCATTTTTATCGCTCGTGGGACATGCAACATATCAGAGTGTGGGACAACGCGAAGCCATTCGAGCTATTCTGACGGCTCCAAAAAATGCCACATTGGTTGTCAATTTGCCAACTGGTTCTGGAAAGAGCCTTTGTGCCCATTTACCAGCACAGCTCAAGTCACAACCAGGAGTGACGATTGTTATTGTTCCAACTGTGGCATTGGCGATCGATCAAGAACGAGCGTTTCGCGAAAAAACTGGGACTAGCTATGCCACTGCTTACTACAGCGATAGTTCTGTCGATGGACAAGAACGTCGTGATGAAATTCGCGATCGCATCCGCCAAGGAACTCAATCAATTGTCTTCACCTCTCCAGAAGGATTAATTGAGTCGCTGTCACATAGTGTTTATCAAGCAGCACGACAAGGATTCCTCAGATATTTTATTATTGATGAAGCTCATATCGTCGAGCATTGGGGAGACGAGTTCCGCCCTGAGTTTCAGGAACTTGCAGGACTTCGCAGAGATTTATTGCGGTTGACATCTTTCCCGACTTTGTTATTGACGGCAACGGTTACAGAGTCTTGTCTTGACACGTTGGAGACGCTGTTCGGACAGCCAGGATCTTTTCAGGTTGTGTCCTCAGTTCAGTTACGACCAGAGCCTGCTTACTGGTTTGCGTACTGTGCTAGTGAGGAGGAAAGAGAGCAACGCCTAATCGAGACTTTGCACAACCTACCCCGTCCAGCGATCGTCTATGGCAGTAAAGTAGCAGATGTGGATCGATGGTACAAGAAACTGCAATCGGCTGGTTTCAAGCGCACCGCCAAGATGACTGGTAAGTCTAGCCAAAAAGAGCGGTTGCAGCTTCTAGAAGCATGGGGATCGGGAAAAATAGATGTGGTAGTCGCAACTTCAGCATTTGGTTTAGGTGTAGATTTATCTAATGTTCGTGCGGTAATTCATGTCTGTATTCCTGAAACTATCGATCGCTTCTACCAAGAAGTTGGGCGAGGGGGACGGGATGGAAAAGCAACCCTCTCGTTAACGTTGTATGCTCAGTCAGACTATGATGTAGCCTTCGATTTGAATGAAATCACCTATATCTCATCGGAGCGGGGTAGAAGCCGCTGGGAGGAAATGTTTGCTCGAAAATCATCACTACCTGATGGACGATTTCAAGTACCTGTGAACGTAAAACCGCCTTACAATCTCGATCTCGATCCTGCTAGTACGGGAAACAAAGATTGGAATATTCGGACGTTAACGTTAATGAGTCGTGCTGGCTTACTAGAGCTTGACGCAGAGCCGCCACCTCAGCGAGATTCAGACTTAATGTATCAAGAAGCTATCGATCGTCATCGAAACCTGCGGACAGTAAGAATCTTAAATGATGCTCATCTAGATCCAGAAACGTGGAACGATTTGGTAGAGCCTGCGCGAAATCAGCGTCAACAGTGGACTCATCATAGCCTCAACTTGATGAAAGAAGCATTAAAGACAAAGCGGTGCATCGCTGAAATTTTTGCAGAAGCATACAGTATTCCTCAGCGCGAGTCACCCAACCGGAAAAGGGTTCATGTACAGCGATCGTGTGGTGGGTGTCCGGTTTGCCGAAAGCAGAGAGTTGAGCCATTTGCAGGAGGTATACCGTTACCTGCACCTGTGTGGACTGAACCAGATTTCATGGTGGGTGAACCACTGCGGAGATTGTTGGAAGGAGAAACACTTTTACTGGTATTTTATACAGCTTTTGAAGACAAACGGGCAGAGCGTAATCGCGATCGCTTCTTCAAATGGTTGATCGATCAAGGGATTCAAAATATTGTTGCACCTGCATCATTACATTCAGCTTTTGGCAAACAAGCTGGCAGATCGCCTATTTTTTTATTTGAGGAATATCGTCCCATCCAAATGCTCAAAATTCCAACATTAATCTTCCAACCTCAAGGTGAAGATCTATCACCACGCTATCTTATACCACCAGAATCAGGGGTTCCTCGGATCGTGCTATTGCCAGAAAGTATCCCCGATCCAACTACCGAACATCGGCAGCTTAAAAATATTTTTAATGGGCGTAGTTTTGATTTCGATATTCTCTGTATGGAGTTGAGTTTATGAGCGTTATAAAAGAGTTTTATGCAACTCCCAGTAGGGTTATAGGAGTTTGTAAATACTTACTCAAAATAAAAAACCACAGAGAGAATCGAGAGAAGCTTTGTCAGATCTTATCTCCTGGAAATCTTTTGGAGAGAACGATAAAAAAATCTAAGAAATCTGATTTTTCTGTAGAAGAGGAAGAGATTAAAAAAATATCCAGGGAAATGATCAAAGAAGTTATTCGCCAATGTATTGTAATGAATTTATTGCTCGAAGAAGAAGATGATATTGCGATTAACCCTCAATTATCTCTGACGCATGAAAACCAACTTCCATCAGTTATTTGCAATCTTTTTTTCTCTCTGAAAAATCCTGCAAATCATGACTTTGCACTAGCTCTAGCTTGGTATCTTGCTCAAGATTTTTACAATGCTCCAGGAAATTGGACAGACAGCGAACAGAAACTTAAAGAACAAGTTGGTGCTGACTTACTAGAGTTTAATGAAGGTCGTTATGACCAGTTTGAGTATTGGAGTTGTTATCTGGGATTTAGTTGGCGGAACAACCTGCTGGCTGGTAAGAAGAATACTAAGATCTTGATTCCAGATCCTACTGCTTATTTGAGGCAAAATCTAAACAACATCTTTGAGAATCAGATCGATCGGCGAATTCCTCTAGGAGAATTTATTAATCGATTAGGAAAATACTGTCCAGTGTTTGAAACGGGTGAGTTTCGAGAGGAAATCGAACAGCAAATTGGGTTACGAGAACCGAATTATCTTTCATCTGTTACATCAATTGCACTACGCAGATTAGAGGACGAGGGTTTAATCAAACTGGAAGGACTGTCAGACACATCTATATTAGTTTTGCAAGATGGTTCTGGAGACTCACGCATTTCTCATATTACTTGGCTTGGAGATAACACGAATGGAGGACAGCCATGACATTTAGTAAGTATGTCTGTTGGCAACCAGAGATGGTTCGCAAAGTAATGGATACGGAAGCAACCCAACCAGATGACCATATTTTTTTGGCAACTCATCACCCGATTAAGATGTACCGTCAGGATTCAATAGAGGCACTGTCTCGAATTCCCTATGACGAGGAGAGTTTGCTGAAGGATTTTTTGGAAACTTCAGATTTTGCCTTTGTACCTGTTCTCGGTACATCTGGTGCCGGAAAATCTCATCTGATCCGTTGGCTGTACATTCGACTAAAAAGCCTTCGTAGAGAGCCTCACTACCGAGTTCTGCTGATTCCAAAGGTAGGTACCAACCTCAAAGATATCATTGAGCGGATTCTCAATGGAGTAGAAGGATCTGAGTTTGATGACTATCGAAGTCGCCTATCCCAATCTGCAAACACTTTGACAGAAGCTGAAGCCTGTGAGCAACTGCTTTCAAACCTTGCGATTGCAGTTGGTTCAAGCGGACGACATGACCTTGTTAATCTTTCTGAAGCACAAAGATATTTGGTAGAAGTGTTACCATCTCTTCTGTTCGACCCATTTTTTCGACAACATTGGCTGAGAAAAGATGGCATTATTCGGCGACTGATCATTCACACATTAGGACAGCATGGCTCCATTGAAATTATCGAAGAACGGCGAGGTTTTACTTTAGAAGACTTGCCCCTAAATATTTTGGATATAGCTAAAGCAAGTGCCCAAGCACGAGATTTTTATGGCTTTTTAGTCGCCAATGACGATATTCAGAAAGAAACCGTCAATTGGCTAAATACTCATTTGGATACGGCAATCTCTAAAGTTCTAAATCTAGGTCGAGAAGATTTACAACGGCTCATGCTTGATGTTCGTCGAGTTTTAGCAAGACAAGGAGTAGAACTGATCCTATTGATTGAAGATTTTGCCAAACTACAGGGAATCGATCGCGAAATTCTAGCAACAATCATTGAAAAACCTCGCCAATTAGAAGGAGAACCTCTATGTGCGATGCGAACGGCTCTAGCTTGCACGGAAGTTTACTTTACAGGCTCGGTGGATGATACTGTCCGTACCCGCATAAATTTTAGCGTGAATCTTGATATTGAGGCTGTCAACGAGCGATCATTGGTGACTGAAATGGATGTTCAACAATTGGCATCTCGCTACCTGAATGCAGTGCGGCTCGAAAACAAAGAAATTCAGGCATGGTTGGCAAGTTCTAATGAGGAAACAGGACAACCTGATGGTTCCGTGCCTAATGCCTGTGAGGATTGTGAATACCAATCCTCCTGTCATGCTGGCTTTGGACAGATAGATGGCATTGGGCTATATCCCTTTAACGCAACAGCGATTGAGAGGATGCGCGATCGCGTAAATACGGGAGTCTTTAATCCTCGAACTCTGATTAGAGATGTGCTGAGATATACATTGGAATATCATCGCTCCGACCTTGAGGAAGGGCGTTTTCCTTCTGATTTGTTATTAGAGCACTTCAAGAAAGATAGGCTTGAAATGATGATCGGGCTAGAGATTGATAACAAAGATAATCCTGACGATGCTCCTCGAAGGAAAGCTTTACTCAACTTGTGGACAAGTGGTAACGAATTGTGCGATCTCCCATCCGAGGTTCATACAGCATTCGATCTACGTCCATTAGGAATTCAGATTCAGAAGGTGGCTAATGCAACTACTGTAACAAGAGCTAAGACCCCTACAGCTACTTTTACAGTTAAGTCTCTTACGGCTACTTCTCCAGCAGTGGAGGAACAGGAAATAGTCAGTCTTCCCATCAAATTAGCCGAACAACTTCAAGCACTCGATCGATGGCAAAAGGGGAATCAGTTAGCTCAAGATGTTATTCAAAATTTGCGGGAATCGATCTTTCCGGCTATTTTTGAAAGGATCGACTGGAATGCAGAACTTCTCCTCAAATCCGCAATCAAAAAACTTTTTCTTCAGCGAAATATCAATTTTGCTAATGCTTCCACTTCTACTGATCCAAAAGACATTGAATTACGCCTTCCTTTAGAAAAAAAAGATCTTCGAGACACAGCTATTGCTCTTCAAGCAATACTTTTATATGAGCACTACAAAAATTGGGGGTTTTCATATCAAACTACTCATGGCTCAACTTATTTTCGGATCTATGCTAAAAAATTAGAGGAATGGAGTAATTTCGTTCTTCAGCAGGCTCCTAAATACACTACACATTCTCGAACAACTTGGAATCTAGTGCCAGCAGTAGTGGAATTATTAGCGATTGCTGGTCGCATGGCTGGAAATCCAACGAATTCCCTCGAAGATTTAGTTGATGTTATCTTTACCGATTTGGATAAAATTTCGGTAGCCGATCGCGCTGAAAGTTGGCAAAAGCTGTTTAATACGCTCAAGAAATCTCAGCCAGAATTGCTAACAATTCTTGAAGAGAGAATCCCTTGTACTAAAGGAAGTTCATCTAGACTACAGATGATTGATGCATCACAGTTAGTAGAGCCACTTAAAGCTATTGCAAAGGATTGGAAACCGCAGATTGATGTTTCTGATGTCAGTGAGCATAAGCCCTTCAAGGAAATTCGTGATGCCCGTAAAGCTGTAGATGAGTTGCTAGAACAAGCGATCGAGGATGAGCGCGATCGTCATCTAGAAATTTACAACCAGGTAGTGAATGAGTTTGGGGAAGACTTTCTAGGAAACAAGGAAAATAAAGATCGAATAGTTGGAGTTTTGTCCCAGGCGATCCAGAAGGCAAAAGAGGCTGGTGTCGCTGCTGGAAAGCTAACAGAACTAGAAACTGCGATCAACGAATTTAAGAAGACCAAAATCGAGGCTTATATTAAAACTTTGAAAGAAATTAATGGAATAGATGACACTGGAGTTCTGTTCCAAAAACTGAGTCAGCTTTCTAAAACGCCAGCATCTAAAATGCCAACGGATGCAATTGCCAATTTTATTAGTGTTGCGAAACAATGTCTGAGTGCTTCAACACAGAGGGCCGAAAGTAGTCTCAATAGTTTAAAGGAAACTGGAGGAGAAGATTTATCATCCTGTTACTCTCAAATAGAAAGATCTCTAATAGTCATAAAAAATGCAGCTAGTGAAATCAAGGGGGAACCATTATGTTGATAGAGGATTGCACTAGACTGAAGCAAGTATCTCAAGACGTTATCGACCTTACGAAATACGCCTCAGATCTGAAGAAATTTCAAGACCGTCAGAATAAGATTGAGGAATTGGCAGGAAGTTTAAGACCGCTAGTAATTGCTTTACAAACGTTCCGCGAACGGGAATCGCTCGATGTCGATTTTAGTCAAAAGGCTAAGGCCTTACTATTAGAAGTTACCAATACACTATCAGAGTTTCAAAGAGATAAAGGCTGGTTAATCGAACAATTCAATTCTAAATCTTTGCAAAATAAAGTTACACCACTGAAGAGCGAATTAGAAACTCGCCTCAAGCAAGCTTGGAACAAATACAAAGAGGAGAAGGGCAAGCAAGTACTCAAGATTAATGATGAGTTATTAGAGCTGTTTGCCAAGATTGAAACCTTTGCGCCAACAGTTCAGACTATTAAACGCGGTCTTGCTCAACTCAAAACAGTTTACTTTCCCAGAGATTCACAGCATTTTGAGCAGATCGACCGAGAAATCGATCGTCTTACTAATACTTGGAATAGTCTAAAGTCTGATGAGGTGCCAGAAGCGGTTCTCGATTTCTTGAGAGCAACAGCAACACATGGGGCATCGATCGATCTCCTAACTCCAGAAGTACGCGCATGGCTGACTGAGCAAGCGATTACCCAATTTTTCCGCATTCGACTATCTGACTAATTTCCCCCATCTGCGATGAACGATCGACTGAATCTGCTAGTTTGTGAATTTCTCAATCAATTGGAAAGCCGTGAAATTAAATTATTGGCTTGGGGTGTGGTGGATGGCGGTTTTAGTGAAGATGAGATTGATGAACTCGCAGAAGCAGTCATTCAAGATCGAGATGTCGATATTGAAGCTTCAGAATTGATTGATACGATGCAGGAGCGGAAACTCCTGTTTGATTTCAACTTGAGAGGACGACGGCTCTACCGGACTCGCATGGCTGAATCAGTGCGGTTGTTTGCGCGGCTCAGGCAACTTTTCCCAAATCGAGATTGGCAAACTTCCCCCACACTGGTAGCCGATTATCGCTTCTCTCTACGTCAAAGAGTCTACCCAAAACGCCATATTCAACCAGAACAAGTTATCGCAAGACTCGATGGCGATAAGCTGCTGACACCCATTCGACGCGCTGCGCTGGAGGCAATGCTCCGCTCGCCCGAATCACTTGGAGACAACAGAACTAACCGCACTTTAGAGTTGGCAGATTTTCAGCTTCAAGCCACTATCCAGATGTTGCGCGACCTCAATGGCTCTAAAAGTCGGGGCACGATCGTTTGTGCGGGCACAGGTACCGGAAAAACCTTAGCATTTTATCTACCTGCGCTGACTCATATCGCTGGATTGGTTAAAAAGACCACGTTTTGGACGAAAGCACTGGCTATTTATCCACGTAATGAACTCCTCAAAGACCAATTTTCTGAAACCTATACTGAAGCACGTCGTTTAGATGCTGTGCTGATGGCTAGAGGACAGCGCAAAATGACGATCGGAGCTTTCTTTGGCTTAACTCCCACACAAGCCGATCTCAAGGATTCTGCACTCCAGAAAGATTGGAAAGAAGAGAGAGGTGGTTTCACCTGTCCTTACCTCCGGTGTCCTCAGTGCAGTGGTGCTTTAAGCTGGAAACGAGATGATTTAGAACAGCGAAAAGAGCAGTTGACTTGTTTAGACCGTACTTGTGGTGCGGTGATTCATGAGGATGAGATCGTACTGACTCGCGATCGAATGGTGAAGACACCGCCTGACTTACTTTTCACTACAACCGAGATGCTCAACCGCTCGATGGGGGACTCTCGGTACGGTCATATCTTTGGCATTGCCACTGTGCAACCGCCAGAAATTGTTCTACTGGATGAGGTTCATACCTATGTTGGCATTCATGGGGCGCAAGTCGCTTATTTGCTACGGCGTTGGCAACACAAGATCGGTCAGCGAGTTCAGTTTACCGGACTATCGGCAACCCTCCGCAGTGCGACTGAGTTTTTCACGCAACTTGTTGGTTTAAAATCAGGCTCAGTCAAAGAAATCTCTCCGAGTGAAGATCTACAACCAGAGGGTATGGAATATCTATTAGCTCTCCGAGGCGATCCAGTTTCAGGGGCTAGTCTACTCTCCACCAGTATCCAAACGGCAATGCTGCTAGATCGGGTACTCGACCCATCAAACAACCCATCTAGCAACGGTGCTTACGGTTCGCGGGTATTTGCTTTTACTGATGATTTAGATGTCACCAACCGTCTCTTTCACAACTTACTCGATGCCGAAGGGCTAAACAGCCTGGGTCGCCCCATAAATGGACGACAACCCCTAGCAATCCTCCGAACTCACAATGCAACAGATCCAGCACCACGCCTGCTAGCAGGGCAATCTTGGCGGCTATGCGAAGAGATTGGGCACACGCTCGATCGTCCGTTGCGAGTCACCCGGACTAGCTCTCAAGACACGGGAGTAGATTTAGGAGCAGATGTAATTGTCGCAACCGCTGCCCTCGAAGTTGGGTTCAACGACCCAAATGTTGGAGCCGTAATTCAGCACAAAGCCCCCAGAGATATGGCATCCTTCTTGCAACGTAAAGGACGAGCGGGGCGCAGTAGAGCCATGCGTCCCTGGACTGTCGTAGTGCTGTCTGACTATGGGCGAGATCGGATCGCCTATCAAAGCTATGATTTGCTGTTCGATCCGTTGCTAGAAGAGCGAACCCTACCGATCGCCAATCGCTATGTAATCCGCATCCAGGCAGCATTTACATTCATGGATTGGGTGGCTCGACAGCTTACGACAGGAGCGAAAGGAAGCGTATGGAAAGATTTTTCGCGTCCCTGTACTTATGAATCACAACGGAGGCGGCAGACACAGGCAATTGAGTTGATTCGGGCCATCCTGAAAGGAGAAAAACAACAACAGGCTCTAGAAAATTACCTGCAAGCAGCAATGCAACTTTCGCCTGAAGAAATGCACGCTGTCTTATGGGAACCGCCCAGAGCATTAATGACGGCGGTGTTACCTACATTACTGCGTCGATTGGAGTCAAATTGGCACCGCTTGCGTCTACCAGGAGAACCAGAACTGGATTATCACACTAATAATCCATTGCCTGAGTTTGTCCCCGCCAGCTTATTTAGCGATTTACTGCTGCCAGAAGTTCGGATTGTTACACCACCAACCAATCGAGAACCTACAGAACCAGGTGAATATTACTTGGCGATCCTTCAGGCACTCAAGACTTTTACTCCCGGTCGAGTTTCGCGTCGCTTTGGGGTGCAGCACGGTCAAATCAGTCATTGGATTGCACCGCTCAAACTTGAAAGTGGGCTGCAAACACTCCCCATCGAAATATACTGTGCTGAGTTTGAGGAAGCTGGTATCTTTCAGATTTTGCAGGATCGAGAAGTCGTTAACGTCCGGTGTATTCGTCCCTGGACTTTAAAAGTCGCACAAATCCCATCTGAGATCGACGATAAATCGAATGCTCAACTGGAATGGCACACGCAGATCGTTCCCATGACAACTGGCAATCGATTAGACTTACCCCAAGGTTCTTCATGGCTAGATATTGTCACTGAAATTCGTAGTTTCACACACAATCAGCAAAACCCTCTGGAAGTAAGACGATTTGCATTGGGTTCGCAAGCCAACTTACGAGTCAGACAACATCAAAAGATTCGAGAACTAGAAACATCAATTCGATTTGTTGAAGCAGATAGTGGCAGAGCAGCAGGTGTTGGTTTCGCTCAGACTGTAGATGGATTGGTATGCCGCTACCGAATTCCAGATAGTTTCACAGTCAGTCCCCATGATGCCAACCGCAGCAAAGTTTACTCATTCCGTAGCTCTTATTTCAAACATTGCATTCTCCAAGACTCGCGATTAGATGGGATTGCCAACGTTTTTGAACGGGGTTGGTTGCACCAAATATACCTATCCATGTTGGTAGCTCGTGCTTTGGAAAGCCAGATTAGTCTAGCAGCAGCTTTTGAAACATTGCAAGGGGAAGGCATCGGGCAGGCAACGATCGCTGTTTTAGATGGGATTTTCCAGACGCTGAACGTAGCGGAAACTCATGAAGAACTTGACGACGATCTTGGAGACGATAGCGATCGAATTACCCCAAATTTACCTCCTGGTCGTCAACCCACCCATGAAAAGCTGCGAGCATTATGCAATAATCCCTCGGTTCAAGATACCTTGAACGATTTGGCACAGATTTTATGGAACCCACCTGATGAAAATTGGCATGAGTGGGCACGGCAAATGTTTAGAGCTACTCTGGGGGGTGCTTTATTAGAAGCCTGCCGTCAACTCTGCCCACAGTTTGATTCTGGGGATTTACTGCTCGATCTCGATCCTGGAGCGCGATCGCCAGATAGTCCATCCATACCCGCAGGAATTGAGGAAATCTGGTTGACGGAAGCAAGTCCGGGCGGTAGCGGGACGATCGAAGAAATCTTACAACGCTATGCAGCCGATCCATCTGGATTTTTCCGACTGGTAGAAAGCGCATTAGAACCTTCAGACTTTGAGATTATAGACTCAGAACTGACTAATCTAATGGAACTAACCGATGTGGAGCAGTCAGTGAGTGATGCTCTCGATCGGGTGCGAGCTGCCGAATCGTATCACTCGTTAGTAACTGCCAGCAATCGCCTCCGGCAAGTCCTGATGCATCAGGGTCTGCTCGTAACACCTGCCGTGATGACCGCGATTCATGCCCGCGTTCTGACTCCAGGTAGCAATGTCGAAACAGACCGTCAACTGCTCGACCTGATTCGCTTTTGGCGAGAGGAAGAGGAACGCTTGGGGGTCGAAATTGATGCGCGGGTATTTGCTTATATTGCCAGTACTCAGCCTCAATTTACAGATCCATTACCGCCAGAGACACAACGCGATCGCTATGTGTGTTTTCAGGTAATCTACGGTCGGTTGTGGCTCAGAGGTAGTCTAATTCGCAATCGAGCGATTTCTTTCTACAATCCGTTTGCGATCGTGCCCGTGGCGGATCGGGAAATCCTGCTGGATCTGCTACAACCCAGCGAAACATGTGTGAAACTAGCCGAACCCGATTGGCGCGAACGAGTGGATCTCGCATTGAGAACGACAGGTACAGTCTCACTGATCGCTGGACTTCGGGATCGACAAAACTTGAAACAAGCAGCTTTGCAATTGATGACCGAGCCTGTTGATGTTGGCTTTCTCACGGTCTATCCCGTCGTTGAAGGCTTCCGCCGAAATCTACAGGGGTACATTGTCAGGCTCCGAATTCGGGAGGCAGTGCAATAATGACCCGATATCTTCACTCTCGTCTGACCTCTCGTCAAGTGCCAGACTTACTTCAGACCATTATGGTGGCCGAACTAATCGCCCCCAGTCGATGTTTATGGCTGATTTCGCCCTGGATTTCGGACATTCCGGTCATCGATAATACTGCCAACACTTTTCTAGCCCTAGAACCTTCTTGGTGCCGTGCTCAGATTCGCCTTGCCCAGGTTTTAGCTTCCCTGACCAAACAAGGAACTACTGTTTGTGTCGCAACTCGTCCCGATCTCCACAACAATAGTTTTTTAGACACTCTAAATGCTCAAGCCGATCTAGACTATTTGAGCCTGCATAAAGCCGACGAACTCCATTCCAAAGGAATCCTATCAGACTCCTTTTATTTGTCTGGTTCGATGAATTTCACTTTCAATGGGATTACAGTCAACCAAGAAACACTCAGTTATGAAACCGATCTCGCCACAATTGCCGAACAGAAACTAAATTTTAGGGCACGTTGGGGAGGTAACAGATCGTGAGCCTAGAAATTCAGGATTTTTTAGAACGGTTTTTCGGCGATGGCAATCGTTTGAAACTAATACAGGCAAACAGTCGTAACAGTGAGACGAGTGTTTTTCTAGCTCCTTGGATCGCTCGATTAAAAAAGCGTTTACCCACCGTCCTCCCCTGCGCCCGCGATGCCGGAACCGATTGGTATGGCATTGCCTTTTCCGAACGGCAGTTCCGAGGATTGCGCGAGGATCTAACTGCCTTTGTCGGATCTACTCGATCGACTTTTCGAGGGCAACGGGTCGCGCTTAATTTAGACGATCCAGTCGAAGCGGCAGTGTCTGAACTCACCCAAGGAAACGCTTTTAAGTTTGAGGGGGTTCGGAATAGTACTGGAAACTCAGTCGAACTCCGCAATGCCTTATCCATGATGGTTAAGGTGCTCGATCGCCAGCCCAGTAGCCATTACCGCTCACCACGGGCAACAGGAAGAGTGCTGGGGGACTTTTATACAGCACTTCGGGTCGGAGATCGCACCACTGCCGAGCGAGAACTTCAATACCTCCGCCACCACAATCGGCTCGATACTCTGAATCTATTATTTCTGAAAGTGCAGATGCTCTCAGAGCTTCAGGCATGGCCAGAAATGTTGCGACTGCCCGAACTGCCAGATCTGTTGCGGGTGCGCCGTTCCTCTGCTGTTACTCAAGCCATCATTCAAGCAGTCTACCAGTGTGAGTTAAGCCATTTTGAGCTAACTAGTGCCGCTCGGAGTGCGGTTACTTTCTTTCATGAATCCATTTTGCCTCGGTATCACTTTTTGTACGGTAATCGAGCTAGCAGTCGTTTACCAGAAGTTGTGAAGTCTTTAATGCTATTGGCGGTGGGAGCGGAAACTCCCGATCCAGCTTTACGAGATGAATTGCTAGCAGTTCCAGGACTGGGGGCAGGGGATCTGGTCTACCTTCAAAATTTGGCGAAACTGCTTCCAGATCCATTAGTTGCAACGGCTTCAGTCATTAGCGATCCGCTCGAAGCGGCGATCGAAGCTGCCCAAAGTGGAAATTACGATCGCACGGTCGCTTTGCTGGTTAACTATCCTCCCTCCCCACAAGCTGTGGGTCTGTTACTAGAAGCCGCATACGAACTCCAAACTCTCGAAGCAGAGCGATTGGCTTTACAAGCATTCGATCGACTGACAGATCGAGAACGGGATGAAATTCTTGCCAGTCGCAGGCAGCGAACATTTCTGGAGTCATTGACTGGCAAGCCACTGGCTCTTGCCGAAACTACAGCAGATCTTGTGCCTACTAATTGGCTGGAGTGGCTCTCAATTCTGGGTCAAAATCCAGCTTGGGAGCGAGCGTTGCATTCCGCCACACAAGGAGCGCAAGAGTGGATCGTCACTGACTTACTAGAAAAACCAGGGGCAATCGCTCAATTTGTGTCTTTACAAGCCGTTGTTGCTTCCAAAGCTCCAGAACCGTTACAAAATGCCTTTCCACACTTGCTGAGGTCTTTCCAGCAAGACCCTCAGTTCCCGCGTCGTGAATTCCTGCCAATTTACACGGCTCTGCTGGATAATCTTGCCCTTGGCATTATTTCAATGGGCGGTGGAGAGTCGCATTTGACTCTTTTCAATGAATTCGTCACCCTGCTGTTGATGCTCGGTGTTAACGCAGAGCAATATGGAGATCTGGTTGATTACGGTCTGGAGTTCTGGAAAGAGTACCAATCTCCTAGCACGCTCGATTGGGGATTAGATTTAGTTAATATTTTGGTGTTGTACCCTTGTCCCGATCGAGATCGGCGATCGCAACTACTATTCAAAATAGCTGAAACTTTCCGAACTTTTTCCAGTCGGATCGATGATGCTCAGTGGAGTATTTTCAACGCTCTGACTAGAGATTTGAAGCTCGAAACTTCCTTCTCAGATGTGATGACTGAGGCAGAAAGCACGAGGGAAGAATCCACACCAAGAGCAGAGGATATCTTCAGCAATCTCCACCATCAAAGCATTTTACTTTATACTTTGACCGAACCTGCTGCCCAACGAGTAAAAAGTTTTCTAGAAAGTGTCTGTGAAGGAGTTACAGTTCACTTGAGCCACGATAAAGGTGGGAACGATCGATTACGTCAATGGGTTAAGAATGACGATCTAGTTATTATCGTGACTACCAGTGCCAAACACGCGGCCACTGAATTTATCGAAAACCATCGTCCCCATCAACGTCCACTACTATTACTCAACAGTAAAGGCAGTGCGGGTATACTGCGAGGGATTAGAGAATATTTACAGCAATAATCGATCGGTTGTGAGATCGTCGCTCAGTTTAACAATCCTCCGTTTCCCCGTCCAAGAAACGGGATCTAATCAAAGTTGTAGAGATCGGAACAGATCGAGATCCGGATCTACATCGATCCTCAATTTCCATGAACCAGACTGCAAAGCAGTTTTAGAAAATGGAACTTTATCTAATTCTACCTTGTAACTCTCTGTATTTTAATCCCAGCAACGATCTCACTTGATGAGATCGAAATAGATCGAGATCTCGATTTATTTCGACATAACTCTATCTTTGATTATTTACCGCTCTAGCAAACTACCCAACATGCGTTTCTCCCTAGTCGCTTACCTGCGATAGCGACTCGTTAACATGTGAGCATCAGGATTGCACCACGGATTTTAGTCACCCTTTTGAATATCGATCGCCGCCAAGCACAAATCCACACCTAGATTGAGAGTAGTTTGTCGCCATTGAGAATTTCGAGGAACAAAGGCTTCCAACAATTCTTGCTTTGCCCATGCGTAAGACTTATCATCCACCTTACCCCACCAATGAGCGCGATTTTCAGCCCGTAGTGCTTTCAGCACGCGGAGAATCGGGTATGTTCCAAATTCAGCCAACAGAAAATCATAACTAAGATCTCCAAACTCATTTTTACACCACTGTCCCAACGTGCCGCGTGACTGGTAGACTAAATCGCCAGAGTCCAAAGCTACCAGATGCTCGAAGTGTTCGGATAGCCACTGATAACGCGGTGTGTCTCGATTCATTTCGGCAAATAGTTGATA
>JANYIT010000358.1 GCA_025358725.1 Chamaesiphon sp. GL140_3_metabinner_129_sub | reverse complement strand
CTAGAACATTACCGATTGATTATCATTGAATCAGTTTTTGATGTCAGCCCTAGCCAATTATTAACATCTCCATCTGAATCTGGACAATATTCACAATTCATCAATGCCATATTCTGTGATTGGTTCTACAACCGAGTTCTTAATCAAAATGTGCATGTGCCATACAATTTTGATACACCAGATAACTGGTGTAAGACATTTGAAAAATTACCAGCAGTTATTTCGCACAAGAAAGATCTTGGTATTGATATAAACATAGTTCCAGAACATCATTACCTTTTTGTTTTGGATCGGAAGTGTTAAAGCCCACTTGATTGCTTCATTATTGAATTATCCACATATTTATATTCAACGCCACAATTATCAAACTGTGGTGAATTTTGCTGAAGCTTTGTAACTTATCATAAAGTGGATCGACAATCTATAAAAAGCGATGACCGCTAATTATCTATGCATCAGGAGGTGTATAGTCTGTTGATAAAGTCCTGTTGATATGGCGTTGATGATCGATTGCGTATCTCTATTTCCCCTATTTGAGCTTGAACGGAAATGTTCGTTTCAGCCTTTTGTCTCAAGTCATTCGATTGATCGACAGGTTAAAACTGGGTATATATTTAACGCAATATTCCCCTGAGATGGCAGATTCGTTCAAAGAACTAACGATCCTTCGCAATAGCAATCGTGATGTAGATACGAAAAACAAGGTCGGACTGTTCATTTTAGTGACCTTGGGGATTTCAATTTTTAATTTAATGCTCTTGATAATTCAAGCGATCGGGATGAATAATCTCGCTCATCGTCCGCTGCCGACAATGGTGCAGCTAGTCAATGGTAAAACGATCGAAGTTACCTCCTTTGAGGGCAAAAATCGATCGCCCCAGTTAATCAAAGATTTTACGCTCGACACGCTCCGCAAGCTATTCACATGGCAGCAACACCTACCCACAACAGCAACTGATGACCCCCGCCATCCCCAAGTTGATCCAGGCGTACCCGTCGAATCAAAATCGGGAAAATTATTAATTCCTACGACAGTTTGGGGCGGTTCATTTGGTTTGGCAGACAGGTTTCGCGAGGAGTTCTTGGGTGGCTCGATCGCGCCCTTGATGACCCAGCTTCAAGTTCTCCAAGGACGATCGGAAGTCGCCTTCATTCCGCTGGATATTCAAGATCCGGTGGAGATCAAAGGAGATGCTAACGAACGGCTGTGGAAGGTGAATATGGTGGCTAATTTGGTCTACCGAGCGACCTCAGATTCGATCGAAAAAGTCGTGCCGTTTAATAAAACTATCTACCTGCGATCGGTCATACCGCCTTCCTTAGCCGATGTGGATGCCGCCGCAGCCAAAGATAGTAAGAATTTAGCGCGGGTAGTGGCAATGGCTCGATCGTCGGGATTAGAGATTTACGCGATCGAAAAAACTGGCGCACAAGATACTAAACCGATCTTAACGAATACAGTGCCCGTAACTCCAACTCCTGCCACGCCTGGAGTTGGCTCAACTTCCTCTCGTTAGAGAAGGCAGAAGGCAGAGGGCTGTGAACTTATTACTTATTCCTTATTACTTGATTCCTGAGTAATCGATCGCTCAATTAACTACTCGACAAATTTCAATGAACACTGAAGATCCAGTCCAATCGCCGCCAGAAAGTCCATCTCCAGCTCCAGAAATCACCGCTCAATCCCACAGTGAAACCCCAGCTCCAGCAGTTACTGGGAATTTAGATTCAGAGTTTTTCCTCGAATTAGTTGGAACAAAGACTCAAATCCCTCAGCCTGGAGATACTCATCCCGACCACTCATCTGGCGATCGATCTACCGACCCAGATGCAGGAGCAAATGAGAACGTAGCGGTAAACAAGACCAAGATTCCGTTGCACAAGCGAGGCTCGATCAAAACCCTCCTGCTGATTGGGGTAGTGTCAGTACCAATGGCATTTGTGCTGTGGATGATGTTTGGCAATACTGGCGTACAATCTCAAGTGACTAAAACTCCAGAGCCGCAAGCGTCGCCACCGACTAAAGAATATGAATCAGATCCGCGCTTTCCGGTCGTGCAAACTAAATTAGCGATCCAGGAACAAGAGCAGCAGCTATTGGCAGCAGCTAATAAATCTCAGCAAGATGCTGAAGCAGCAAAGATTGCGACTAATAGTACCACTGCACCTTCAGTTATTCCTGCGCCTACTTCTAATCCACCTGTAGCCAAAGTAACTCAGCCAGTTAAATCTGCAATCTCAGCAACACCTGCTCCTGAAGTAATCACACCTCAATCTCCGCCGACTAACGTACAACCGCCAATTTTACCTTCCCGCACTTCAACTGCTGCACCTACTAGGGTCGAGCCTAAATCGTCGGTCAAACCGATCGAAACTGTCGTTAAACCAGTTATTGTTGCCACTCGTAGTTCCACAGTCGCGCCTAATGTCCCAGCTACGCGCATCCTCGCTCCATCTGACCCTATCCCAAAACCAACTCAGGTCAGTTGGCAAGAAGCGACTAATGGTGCCGTTGGTGTTTTTGGATCGCGAGTGGATAAAACAGTTGCCGTCGTACCGCAGCCAGCATCTAGTAACTCTAACCCGTCCGGTCGGAGAATCATCGCCGGACAAAACAGAATTGCTAGTTTGATTACTCCATTTCAGGCGATCTCTGGAGAGCAGAGTCAAGAAGTGCTGCTCAACCTAGAGCAAGGGTTCGTCGATACGCGCGGGGGCATGTCTATTCCTGCCAATACTAAAATTCAGGCTCAAATTACGGTTGCCAGTAATGGGATGTTGCGAATTGGTGATGCCAAAATTGCGATCGGTGGTCAAGAGCATTCGATCTCCTTGGGAAATTTGATGTTAGTCGGGATTAATAATCAACCCTTAGTTGCGGAATTAAAGCAATTTAATAACGACGAGATTAACAGACGCGATATGCAAACAGCCTTGATTGGCGGACTCCAAGGTCTGGGTAAAATCTTGACCCAATCTAATAGTCAGACCCAAATTACTTCGTCGGGAACGGCGATTTCTACTACGACGAGTAACCCAAACGTACTGGGTGGCGTACTCGATGGAGCTTCATCAACCCTCGTGCAGCAATGGGCGCAGCGCAATCAAGCCCAAATTCAACGACTCGAAAATAATGCACGGGTCTGGTTTTTACCCTCTGGCTCTAGAGTCTCTCTTTATACAACCAAATCTTTTGAAATTAATTAAATTGTTATGAGGAAGTTAGCAGCAATCGGACTGACAGCAATGCTGTTGGTTGGCTCGATCGACAGTCCATTACTCGCCCGTCAAGTCGATCGGAGTAATTCGATCGTCGTTCGTAAACCGATTATCGTCCGCGTTCAGTCTCCCTTACAAGATGTGATGGATATTAATCTTTGTCCTGGTGTCGGGACGAATATTAACTTTGAGAATGTCGGTGAAACGATCGAGACGATGTTTCTAGAAAATAAGTCCTGGGTCGGTTTGACAACTAATGGTTCGATGACTGCTAACCAAGACCAAACCGTGACCAATACTGCCACCCTAATCCACCTCTCACCGATCGATCCGCTGAGTATTCCTGGGGTAATTCAGACCAACAAGCAGACAGTTCAATCGGGCTTGACGGTGATTACCAAGGATAAAGCGGGCAAACGAAAAACCTATCTGTTCAACCTGCGCTACGTTAAAAAATCTAATTTAGCAGTAGCCCTGGTCGATTTTGTCCCACCCGCACAAGTGTATCGAAATCCGCTGACCAGTGCTGCGATGATGCGGGGCGAAATCGATGCTAGCAATCAAGAACGTAGAATCCTAGTTGCCAAACTTGCTGGTGGGTTAGCAGAGGCAATTAAAAGAGGAGAATTGAGAGATTATTCTCCCAAACAGATCGATGCAATCAGAAAAACGATCGGATCGGTATATCAAGGCATTCCGTTAATGGATGCCGCTCGGCAGCATTCCGTCGATACAACCTTAATATCCAAATTAATTTTACTCGGCACTTAGAATTAGGCGCACTGACGATCGAATTTTAGTGTTACCTAACGTTAGGTAACATCGATTTGCATCGGTTCGATCGAGTCTCTGAGCCAAAAATTGTCGAAGTGCGGCGATCTTCTCGATTGCAGCTCGATCGATAACAATACCAACTAGCTAATTTCAACTTTCGATCGTGGAAAATATTATCGGTTTTGTCAAACAGGCGATCGCTTTCTCTAATTCTCCGGCTTTCAACCGTCTCTGTAAGCTGGTTTATTACTTTATGACCGCACTGGCAATCGGGATGGGTGCGACTGAATTGAGGGGGATGCTGTGAATAAATTGTGGGGATTGATTCTGACTTTAATTAGTCCGCTATTCGCTCTATCCGTTCGAGCTGAAACTCCGCCAGTATCCATGAATAAAGTTTTGGCTGGCACTAGTATCGGGAGTATGGCAAATTTCACTCAAGGCATGACAGCTAATATTCCCGCTCAAGCTCAAAGTGCATTAGGCGGAGTGAGTAAGATAAGTTGCGCTGCTGGAGCTTCCCCAGCTAGCTGCATCCCGATGGCGATTTGGAATACCACCTTTAACACCGGACAACTGACTCCAGCCGAGATCGCTCAAAAAACCGGACAGTCGATCGATTCCAATAGTAGCCTCGCCCAGGCGACACCGTGGTTGAGCCGACTCACGATCTCTGATGCTTTAACTGCTAGCCCAGCGATGTCCAGTATGCCCGTCGTGGCTAATGGAGTCCAAACGACGCTGGGAAGTTTAGGTGGTTCTCAAGGAAGCAAAATCTTGGGGAAAGTAGTGGATTTACGTCAAACCCAGATTTCGCAATTTCCCCAGATTCAGAATATTAAGCTGGGTCAATTTAGTGGATTAGCCAAACTTACAGCGAATGCGATTCCTAATTTGAGTCAACTCTCGATCGCGCAAATGCCAGGATTCAGCTTGAGTGGTGGGATTGCGGTGATGAAGTTAGATGTGATTCGCACCAAAGAGCGGAATATCCACCACATGGTCATGTCTGGCTCGAATCGCCAACCTAATGCTAAATGCAACAGTAATTGTGACTATGCTGAATTTCATCCGTGGGTAGGAATGCCCTACCTGCGAGGAGCCAGAATCATCTCTGGCGATAGTCTCTCTGTCCAGGGCGGTGAGGGGTTATTAGCGATCGTTAATGGGGGGATGGAGCCAACGGGTGTAGAAACTAACCTTGGAGCTGGCGGGGTCAAATTTGTGATTCGCAAGCTCAATCCAAAAACTGGTTCGGCAACTGTCAATATCAATTTGCGGGCTTGCGGTTGGTTGGTAGGTTGTACTCCTTACTTTTTAGGAATTCCACTATTTAATATTTCCGAGCGTAATAATTGGTTTCCACTGCCGACAACTAGTGCGAGTGTTTATCGGCAGGTGAGGTTTAAGTAAATGGCTAAATCGATCGCCCATAGAGATGTTCTGCCGAGTCATTCCACACCAATCCAGCAGGCTCAATCCTATCTATTTTCACCATTAGGCTCGATCGCGCTTTGCTGTGTGGGTTTGGTGGCGATCGCTATTTATGAGGCGAGATCCAAACCTAAAGGGCAGTTGGCGCGGGCTTATTGGGGCGGACGGACAGAGAAAAAGAACGCTCAGAAAAAGGGCAAAGCCCAGCTAGCATCGCCCAAAATAGACTCGACTGCACTGTATATCAACACGCCTAAAAGTGTACGCCGCCAACATCGAGAGTGGATGATTTCGGAAATTAGTACGACTTTGAGCAAGCGGGGGTTTGATGATGAAGAAGTCGCCCAAATGGTTAAAGAATTCGAGCAAAGTTTACCAGCTAAAGTAAATCCTCTGAGCTTGGATCGAACCATCTATTTCCCCGATGTCCAGCAAGGTACGGCGGTCTTTGGGGCAGCGGGTACGGGTAAATCTTATGGGGTATTAAATCCGTTTATTCGGGCGGCGATCGATCGAGAATTTTCAGTACTCGTCTGGGATTTTAAGTATCCCGAACAGACTAAAGAAATTGCTGGGTATGCCAAAGAACACGGCTATAACATCCGCGTTATCGCTCCGAGTTTCCCTGAAAGTAGCATTTTTAATATCTTGGATACGATTACCGATTCGGGACATAGCGTTGCTGCCGGACAGATCGCCAAAACAATTATCAAAAATCTCAGCAGCGGGGATAAAAAAGCTGGGAATGAATTTTTTGAGAATGCTGGTTCTGTCTTAGTGCAGGGGGTACTTTTAGCCGCTAAATGGATTGCTGAAGTCGAACAGCGACCGGAGCTTGCGGATCTGATGATGGCTTCCTCGATTCTCAGTCTGCCCAATCTGAGTGCGCGGCTTAAATTTGCCACCAAACGTCTCAATGTCTGGAACGCTCAAACATTCGCTCAATTAGTTGCCGCTGCTGGGGGTGGGGAAAGTAATGTAACTGAGGGTGGAATTATTGCCACAGCTCATAAAGTGTTCCAACAATTCGTCCAACGAGATTTTGTGACGGCTTTGTGTGGCGATAGTAATTGCCCGCCGGAAATAGAGGGTAAAACTTTGGTCATTGTAGGGATGAATCAAGACTATCGCGAAGTGCTGTCCCCGATTCTAGCGACGATTCTGGATACGCTCATCTCCTACAACATCGCCCATACTCGCCACCGCACTAAGTCGTTATTGGTCAGTCTGGATGAGTTACCCGCTATTTACCTGCCCAAAATTGCTAATTGGTTGGCAGAAGCACGTTCGGCTGGCTTTATCGGGCTGATCGGATTGCAAAATCAATCTCAACTCAAAGAAGCCTATGGCGAGAATCGGGCGAGAACGATCCTCGGTAACTGTGCGACTAAATTCTTCCTCAATCCCCAGGATGACTCGTCGGCGGAGCAGTACAGCAAGTATTTGGGGGAAAAAGATATTAAATATTGGACGAAATCGGTTAGTTCTGGCGGTGGGAAAAATGGCAGATCGGTGAGTAGATCGGAACACATCGCTAAAGTGCCATTGATGGAAGCTGCCGAATTTAACAAACTGCCACAAGGTAAAGCGGTAACGATCTCTCCTGGCTACAGTAATAACCAAGAAGCCTACGTGCCTGTCTTACGGAATATTGAGATCCAATCAGCAGACATCGCTAGCAGCAAACGCTCGATCGAGATTTGGGAACAGATGGTGCCGAAAATGTCTGTCGAACCCGCTGCGGATGCAGAGATCTCTCAATGGCTGGCGGAACGCCGCGCGATCGCCGAACGCTTATTGCCCGAACCGCCAGCAGACGATACTTATACGCTCTCCCTCGCATCGCTAATCGATATTGCTGTCGATCTCGGTTATGAGGCTCCCGATCCAAATTCTTATATCAATGATGATGTGGCAATCTATCAACGCTGGATGACTAAATCGAAAGAACCACAAGTAGATCTCCCGAAAATCCAACGAAACTCTGAGTTACTGCTTATCTTGTTGGCATCCCACGGGATCTCTTTAAGGAATAAGGAATAAGGAATAAGGAATAAGTAATAAGTTTGTTTAATCACTAATAGCCAATCATAAGTTCATGCTTAAAAATCTCAGCCAACAGCCAGAAATCGATTGCCTTATCTACCAGCCAGAAAAGATCGATAATCTGCGGATTAAACAGTTAGTCGAACTAAATAGCGATCGATCTCCATTCGATCGTTTGCCCGATTTGACTGAAACATTCGATGAAGATCGCAAGTTGAGCGATCGAGCTAAATTCTGCCCACCTAAAATTTACCCAGTGCCACTAGCACATCAATCTAAGTATTTGCTAATTTACTATGATGGGCAATTAGTTGAGGTTTCTAACCTAGAAATCCAAGAAATTGTATTTAGAAACATTACGCCTAACTGTTACCAGCAGCTTAATTATCAGCACGATTGGACACCCTTTAGTTATGAAGGAATAAGGAATGACTAA
>JANYIT010000219.1 GCA_025358725.1 Chamaesiphon sp. GL140_3_metabinner_129_sub | reverse complement strand
TGTCTGTACATGTTTAGCCCTCTTTGTGACAGGGTTTTAACCGATTTTAGCTGATTCCCTTGGATCTGAGCAGCATATTTCATCGCTGTAACTGTTGCTCACTCTATATTTTAGCTTTTATTCAGCAAGCCCTAAGTAGATGGGAGCAAGAATTTCAAGGGATTGCAACTATGAATTATCTACATTCTTCTGGTAGGAAAGGAGTAGGCTCACATCTTATACAAATACATAAAGACTCGTAAAAGTGTAGATCTTAGGGTGCCCTTCATGGGTACCCCTACAGGTTAATTGTGTAGGGGTGCCCTTGATGGGTACCCTGGATCTACGCTTAATCATAGTGTTTTACACTAGTGCAATATGTGAGTAGAATCGTGATCTTAACCAATTAGTAATTGGTTGATAGCAAACGCCAAACCCGCGCTAGTTAACGGAACAGAGAGATTGTCAAATCCCCATTGCGCGATCGATTCTACCGTTGTCGCCGCAATTGCTACCGGAATCCCTACCATCCAAGTTTGCCAAATATTACCTTGAACGCTGAACAAGACGATCGACACGATCGTATAACTGACAAGTAACATAGTTAGTGTCCCTTCCCAGCTTTTGGTATTTCCGAGCACGGTATAGGGATGTTTGCCAAATTTTTGACCAATAATCGCTGCTAATCCATCCCCCCAAGCCATAATCAGAATGCCAATTACCCCATAGTAAGGTAGATTGAGATGCCAAAATACCGCCGTCAAGATCCCAATACTGACAGAGTAAAAAAATGTCCCCAAACTCTTGCGTCCAACACTATTTACGCCTGGTAAAATTGGGAAGCGGTAGGAAAGAAGTGTCATTATTCCCGCCAAAACCGCAGAGATAATTCCCACCCAAGTGGGTAACTGCAATAACCAGGCAATGAGCATGACATTACCTGTGCCAATATGCACCACTTTACGGACATATTCGGGCTTGGTGTCAGTGTACCGATGTAAAAGTTCGGCAGTGAGGACGATCGAGCCAACATATACTGGGACTGTGGCAATCCGTAACCAGAGATTAGATTCTGTGAAAAATGTTTGCATGTAAATAGGATGATGTCATGAAAAAAAGTTTAATCTGGTCAATCCGAATTTATCAAAGATTAATTTCAAGCTTACTACCGCCTAGTTGTCGATTTACGCCGACTTGCTCCCAATATGCTCTAGAAGCGATCGATAGGTTTGGGACAATCCAAGGCAGCTATCTAGCCACCATGCGAATTTGTCGCTGTCATCCCTTCCATCCTGGCGGCTACGATCCCGTTCCTGAAATATCGAGTAAGAGGGGGGAGATGGGAGCGGGGAGCGGGGGAGAGGAAGATAATTTTGTCGTAAAAATGGATAATCATATCTCAAATCAGCAACGCCGTTATCTTTATTCGGTAACTCCCAACTCCCAACTCCCAACTCCCAACTCCCATCTGATGAAGCCTTATCGTCAAGTACCTATCCAAGAATGTGGCGAACCGCTAGTCGCAATTCCTTTACAGTTATTTGCTGTCGAGACACCCCATCCATATCTTAAATGTGGGGCAGATTACGAAGGCAAATCACCTTATTATCTCCGGCAGGGTGTACTCGATCGCGTAATTCAAGCACAGGAGCGATTGCAACAATTACATCCTGGTTGGCAGATTCAAATTTTTGATGCCTATCGTCCGGTGGAGGTACAGCAGTATATGGTGGATTATACTTTCAAGCAAGTAGTCATCGATCGACACCTAGATTTAGAGCAGCTTTCAGTCGCGGAAACAGCGCAAATTTTCCAGGATGTATATAAGATTTGGGCAATTCCTAGTTTTGATCTAGAGACACCACCGCCCCATAGCACAGGAGCAGCGATCGATCTTACACTAGTAGATGAGCAGGGCAATCCGATCGAGATGGGTTCGCCAATCGATGAAATGTCTGATCGATCGTTACCAGCATATTTTGCTAATTCTCAAGCTGCCCTAGCCCAAGAATATCATCACAATCGACAACTACTCGATCGGGTGATGACTGATGCTGGATTTCGTCGTCATCCAAGTGAATGGTGGCATTTCTCGATTGGCGATCAACTTTGGGCCTGGTTAAATAATCAAACCGATCCCCAGCACCCCATTCCAGCTTATTATGGGAGAGCAATCTAGTGAATAGTCACTAGTTTTTAGACTACTTGATAAATCACAAATACCATGAGTGTCTTTGTCTTATTATTTAATGCGCGAACTGATAACGAGGGAATTTATTCAACTCAAGTTGGCGATCGAAATGTGATATTAATGTTTGAACAAGAGGATGACGCAGTGCGTTATGCCGATCAATTGGAAGCTGAAGATTTTCCCAAGCCGACAGTAGAAGGGATCGATCCTGAAGAAATCGAAGAATTTTGTCAAGATTCTGACTATGATTTTATCTTGGTGACTTCTGAAATGTTGGTAACGCCACCTACCCAGAATATCGAAGAAACGGATTGGCAACCAGATGGGCGCAAGCAATCCCCAGCAGATGATGATAGTATCGATCTTGAGGCAATGCGTAAACGCCTAGAAAGACTATTGTGACATCTACTCTTGCACTACCTTCGGCTGCCAATAATTATCATCGAGAGCATGTTTTGATGATGCTTGAGAATTTAAAGAGATGGACAGATTATGACCTCATCAAAGAGTATGGATTTTCATTAGAAACACTTGGAGCACAAGTATTTAATGCAAATTTCTATATTTTGAGTCACAATCATGCGGCAGATCCCATCTTGAATTATGGGAATCAGCAGGTGCTAGAGCGATGGGAGGTATCATGGGATGAATTGACTAGGATGTACTCTAGGGATACAGCCAAACCAGTCGATCGAGCAGATCGATCGGCGATCATGGAACAGGTTAAAGTCCAAAACTATATCAATGGATATAGTGGTGTGCGTGTTAGCAAGACAGGCAAAGAATTTCAGATTCTAGATGGAACTGTCTGGAATCTTTTTACCAGTAATGGCGATCTTTGTGGACAAGCAGCTTGGTTTAAGTCCGTAATAGTTTAGGGACAATTGATTAATCACGCTTACATTTTGCTATTACCAAAATCTGCTTGTCCCCAAATTTCAGATAACAGAAGATCCTCCCCCACTGTTAGGGCTGGAATTGGTGTCCAGTGGTGAGGGAGAATAATTCGATCGATCCAACCACGTTCATTAGCCGTAACTGGCGATCCTTGCTTATAAGTATCAACAGTAGTTTGGAGATACAATCGCAACTCAGTCAAGAATTCAGGTGTAAGTTGGGAGTGCGGTTCTGTACCAGCTAGATATTTTGCCACAGCAAACACGACTTGATAAAGGCAACACTGACGATAGAGATAAAGACTAGATCGCTGAATCAGTATCTCCGCTGGCACATCATTAGGCGTACTCAAGCCTTGCAATAACAAGCCGATCCAGTGATGGATATAATCTAGATCTGCTAAACCTTCTGTCATCACTAAAATCTCTAAATTTAACTGAGATTGAGGTGGTTGAATTTCATGTCGAAACCAATCCCAACATAGTCGAATAACTTGCTTGAATAAATACTGATTGTCGGTACTGAATTCATGACGCTTCCGAAATAAATCGCTCGTCAAAAATGCTTGGAATTCGGGTAATTCGGCTTCACCACTGGCGACAATCTCGATTTGGTCAATCTGGTCAATTTGAGGGATAGGCACCTCTACTTGCCGATTTTCCGCTAGGGTAGCAAGCTCGGCTGAGATGGTGCCGCCACTAATTCGATCGCCTGCTAATACGTCGGTTTGAGCCTGTTGTAGATTGACTAGAGCTAATAAAGCGATCTCATTAAGTCGATCGGGATGATGGGAAATTGCCGCAATAATTGCCTGATTGACGGCCAGAAACCTAGGTAATTCAAATGATTCGGCTAAACTGATACAAGTATCGGTAACGCGGGATAGACATGCTTCGATTTGGTGAGCATCTTTAGTAGCAATAACTGTCACAACTTCATCAATTTGTTCTTGAATGGTAGTCTCAAAAATTGAAGCGACAATATCAAATCCCAACTCCATTGCTGTCGGTAGGGCAACATCGATTTCAGACCAATCACCTAATTTTAATTTTAATTGTTCGAGTGTTACTGTCATCCGATCGATAATTGCCGATTCATCAATTGCTCGGTCGGTAATCTGAGCATTCAAACACTCATCCAATCCTGAATATCCATCTAGAAGTAAAGCTTGGATCGACTGATCGATTTCTACTTCTAAGTTATAAAAGACTCGCGCTACATCTTCAAAATTGTGAGCAATTCGCTCGATTGTGACTAGTCCGACATTTGCGGCAGCACCTTTGAGTGTATGCAATGCCCGCATTAAATTATGTACTTTCGCGGTAGTTCGATCTCTTGGGAGCGTGAGAATTTCTTGCTCGATCGTTTGAAGCAATTCTGGGGCTTCAGTCAAAAAGTAGCCATAAGCTTGAGCTTGAATCTGCGAGTCATTCATGAGGATAGTTGAAAGTTGACAGTTGACAGTTGACAGTTGACAGTTGACAGTTGACAGTTCGGAGATATGCGACTTTACTCAACTATTCCCTGGCTAAGGTACCCATATATTTATCTAAGGAGGTCACGATTGCCTGTTTGGTAATTGGTTTACAGGTAAATTCAGAGGCACCAACGACTTTTGAGCGCAATCGATCGAGCAAACCATCTTTACCTGTCAGAATGACAATTGGGATGTTCGCAAAAGCCGAAACTCGTCTAATTTGACCGCAAATTTCATAACCATTGATTTTAGGCATCATCAGATCGAGAAAAATCAGATCTGGTTTATTTTCCAACAATCTTGGTAAAGCTTGAGTAGCATCTTGAATCGAGATAAACCGATAACCAGCATCAGTGACGATCGATCTCATACTTTCACAAACTTGGGGATTATCATCAATACAAATGACTAGCTTGGAATGAGCAGGTTTTGGTGATACTGAAGGAGTACGGACAATTGTTGGCGTACTTCTGCTGAAGACGCTGGGCGTTGACAAATGCTCTCCTGTGCAAAAACGACCTTGCTCTGCCGAGGTAGACGAGATCGGCACCGGAAAATTAGCCTCTGCGGTGGAGAATCGATCTGCCAATGATTTACTGCTGATGTGGGGCGATTTGAGATCGGGAAGATCGATCAATTCGATGATGCCAGTCTGAACATAGCGAATTAGCGATCGAGTCAGCAATAATAAATCTTCATTAATCTCTACCGCAATCTCGCGGAGCGTCTGCTTACCCGTAATTACCTGAACTAAATTTTGATAAATAATCGGCGTGGTTTGGCGATATAGTTGCACCGGATGTCTGATCGTCGGAGTTTTATTGGGCGAAATATTACCTAATTTCTGAGTGTGCCACTCCTTCCACATTACTTCAGCTTGGGCAATGACCTCCTCAGTATTCACCAAAATTGGTGGTCGATCGACAAAGATTTCTGACTGCGATCGAAAAATTAATTTTTGCCCCTGACTGTACTGCAACAAGTCAAAAATTGTCTCCTGTGCCGCAGTATTTAACATCATTAGCAGTTCTGATGATTTAAGTTCTGTCAGCATCATCAACGAGATCGCACCTTGATAATGCCAAGAGGTTTCATGGCGAGCCTCAAATCCCACCCATTGACTTTGCTGTGCCGCCTGAAATAACAATTCAAGTCCAACATGCTCATAGCCAACATAAGTACGAAGTAAGCGTTGCCACAGTCGATTGGGTTGAGCGAGATCGCGACTCCACACAATCTGTCCTTGGTAAAACACCACCTCCCACGCCTGTCCCGATGCCACCGAAATATTGACAGAGCCAGTGAACTCGCCCCAATTTAGATACTGGAATCTACTGAGAATATTACGTTGTGGGTCAACAGCCGTCAGATATTGAAGATCGTTGTTCATTACGTGGAAAAATGGGGTAGTCGAGATAGTAATGTTAAATACTCAACAATTACGATGTCTAGTATAATTATGGTGACTAATTTTTAAGAGTCCTCATTAGTTAGTATTCCCTAGTAATCACTGAGTACGCTATCATGCTCAATTAACATTAGCGATCATCGCCAAGATTGATTTACAATCCTTGCACTGAGACAGATTGCCTGCACAGACAGCAGTCGCTATTGAGATAGTATTGACAAATGCCAGGTTTACATTAGGAGTTGATGTGTTGAAGTTATTCGCTAGGTTAAGGAAGCTATCCGCAAAATTGCCCTCCATCGGGGCAGACAAACCTCGTGAAAATCATCGACCACTAGCTGGTGCTGGCGACTTCGAGCAGCCTAATCTCCAGTCCGCTCCAGATCTTGCTGCCGATCTATATCCAGCCAATTCTCCCGAATCAACTCCACCCTCATCAGTCGTAAGCATGTCGGTGCAGCCCAGTGGGGAAATATCTGATTCCTTGTCGCCACCGACCCCAGTCAAAAAGAAATCTAGTAAATTAGCCACTAAGAAAAAAGCGAAAAGTCCCGTTTTGGCTGCTGTAGGTAAAACAGCGATCGCCGTCGGAGCGACGATGGGACTAGTCGGTGCGGTAATCGCCAAACCATTTCAGGGAGCTAAGCCACTGCACCACAAGCGATTATTCTGGGCTGGTTCTGGTCTGAGTTTGGGATTATTAGCTCTGGCTGGAGCTTGGATATTTGTCGATCGCAGTGTCAGTCAGTATGCTCCGGCTGATGCCCTCAGCTATGTCCGACCCGGCACCATCACCATCAAAGGACTGAATGGGAGTATTTTGCTCCAAACTGGGAATGCCACCCGTGAGACGCTCAAAACTTGGCAGATGCCCGACAAGCTCAAAAAAGCTTTTGTGGCGATCGAAGATCGGCGTTTTTACGAACATGACGGCGTAGACTACAAAGGGGTCACGCGGGCACTAGTCCAAAACATCACTTCCAAAAACTTAGTCGAAGGTGCCAGTAGCATCAACCAACAGTTGGCGCGAGTAGTTTACCTCAACCAAGAGCGGAGTTTTTGGCGCAAACTCCGAGAAATTCGCATTGCTCAAAGATTGAATCAAGGACTAACCAAAGACCAAATCCTCGAACGGTATCTCAATTTGGTTTATCTGGGTGAAGGTACTTATGGAGTCGCCGACTCCGCTTGGGTATACTTCAGCAAAACTGTTGACCAACTCACACTGGCAGAAATGGCTACCCTGGCCGCCATGCCCCCAGCACCCAATAAATATTCACCATTTGTCAATCCCCGCTTTGCCGAACAACGCCGCAATCTTGTCCTTGATCGGATGGTAGATGCTAAATTTATTACAGCATCCGAGGCAAGCACAGCCAAAGCTGAACCACTCCAGCCCAAACGTAGCCCGCTCAAACGAGAAGAGCAACAAGCACGGTATTTTACTAAATATATCGAGCAGGAACTCCCCCAACGGATCTCTGCCAAAGCCATCAAGGAAGGTGGCTTGACAGTGGAAACCACGCTCAATCCAGAATGGCAAACCAAAGCCGAAGAAGTCGTCAACTCGACAGTTCGCAGCAATCGGGGTTCCTTTGGACAAGCAGCGATGGTGAGTGTCGATCCCCGCACAGGCGGAATTCGATCGATGGTTGGTGGTACTGACTTTGAAACTCACCAATTCAACCGTGTCACTCAAGCCAAACGCCAACCTGGATCGACCTTCAAACCGATCGTCTATGCTACAGCGATCGCGGGCGGCATTAGCCCAAATAAATCCTATCTCGATGCTCCCTTTGATGTCGATGGTTACAAGCCCAAAAACGCTGGTAAAAAATTCAAAGGTCAAATTTCGATGCATGATGCCCTGATTAATTCAGTCAACATCATCGCGATCAAAATTCTTATGGATACTGGCTGGCAACCTGTAATTGATAATGCCCATAAAATGGGGATCGAATCCAAACTCGAACCATATTATTCGCTCGCTTTAGGTGGATTAGAAGTCAACTTACTGGAGATTACCAGTGCGTATACTACTTTCGCCAATCAAGGTGTTCACAATCCAGTTCATGGCATCACCAGAGTAGTCAACCAAAAAGGTGAAATTCTCTACCAAAATAAACCCGAACCAGCCAAAGTTTTTGAACCTGGTACCAACGCAATTATGACCTGGATGATGCGTGGTGTTGTCAACGAAGGTACGGCAACCTCGGCTCAAATCGGTCGCCCAGTCGCAGGTAAAACCGGAACCACAGACAAAGAACGTGACCTCTGGTTCATTGGGTTTGTCCCGCAACTAGTAACTGGAGTCTGGCTAGGTAACGATAACAATCGCCCGACAGGCAATGCTAGTAGTACGGCTGCATATGCCTGGTCGCGGTTTATGACTACTGCTGTCAAAGATTTTCCCGCTCAAGATTTCCCGGCTCGTCCGGATAATCTCAGTGGCCGCAAGCCAGAACTCAAGCTCGATCCGATTCATCCCCGCTATCAGCGGAATCTCCCCATGCCCAAAGATGGCGAGAGAGCTGATGAAAACAAATCAGAAAATCGTCGTTCTCGACGAGAAGAGTCTAATAATAGTAGTTCTGAAGAAAGTCCTCGCCGTTCCCGTCGTCGCCGCTCGGACGCAGCCAGTAGCAGTTCTGATGAGAGTCCCCAAAATTCCCGTCGTCGCCGTTCGGAGGAATCCAGTAGTAGTTCTGACGAGAGTCCTCGCCGCTCCCGTCGTCGCCGTTCAGAGGAATAGGCTTTAGGTTTTAGGTTTTAGGCTGTAGGAGCCGCCCCATACTCCCCAACTCCCAACTCGTGAACTTTGCTAGCTATCACCTCTGGTCGCAATTTGAGCCTGCGCTTGGCTGGGAAGATACGCATTGTCAGATGCAACGGGGATTGAGATCGACTCAAATATCGCCGCTGCAAGCAGTCCAGACTTCACCAAGACAAGAAACAATTTGGCAGAAGGTGGGAAAACTAGCTCAACAGGGGGTGTATGAATTTCATCAAGATCCGCTGTTACTCAAACACCCACGGGGGATCGAACGGGTGGCAGATCGATTGTATCTGTATTACGAAATTGCAGCGGTGCGCGATCGAGTGATGCAAATTCTCCAGCAGTATCAAGCTGCACCATTTTTACTGGGTCAAGATATTGTAGTCCTAAATCGTGGCGATGAGCCAATTCCACCACCGATCAAGATCCAAGTTGAAGGCGATCATTTTCAACTATTTGCCGCCTTTGACTGTATTATTCGTTCGAGCGTTAGTCAAATTCATATTATCGATTTTAAAACAGGACTTGCCGATTTCGATCGCCGTCAAGCAGATGTATACCTGTTGGCTTGCAGCTATCTTTACCCCGATCTGAGTGCAGTTGCGTCATTCTCTAATCTAGAGACGATGACTAGATCCGAACTAATTACCGCTACCCCAGAGCGATTAGAGCTAATTGCTCATCAATTAGCCCACATTGCCAAGTTACATCAACAGCAACTGCAAGAATATCAACTAGATCCAAATTGCTTCGATCGATTATTTCCCCCTCATCCCGGTAATCATTGTCGATATTGTCCATTTAACTATCGCTGTACTTATGCCCCAGCATCTTAATATCGATTTTGACAAGCAACCTTAATAACTGATCACAGGCTGGGTATAATTGAGTATAAGAATGACAACTATCAACTGCTCATATTGAGCGGCTTGCACTGTTGGCAAAGCCTCTGTGCAGGCAGACGCTTTGCCAACGCCTTTGGCAACACGTAGCCAAAGTGAAAGGAGAAATATCAACCGTCAACTGGTTTACCCATGTCTCTACAACACCTTCAACCATTTCAAGTAGATCCCGATCGTGTTAGTCAACAAGAGATCGCTAAATTAGTTGATAAAATTAGTACGACTAGTAAAATTAGCGAAATTCAAGGAATATTCGATCGAAATATTTCTCTTTGCGCTCACTTACTTAAGCACGCATATATTGATTATCACAGGATTTATTTTTTATCGACTAGTTTGATCTTGAATGAAGACAATCGTCCTGATTATATTTGTGGTTGTTATCATTCAAAAAAAGGTATGAGTTGGTATGCCATCATCTGTGCTGGGGCGCAAGAGCAAACTTGGGATGACAATCTCCAACTGACCCCAATGGCTAAAAGATCATTTGATCGATTAAATTATTGCACTAGTAATTTAGAGCGAATTTTGCTGGCAAATCAGTTAGTTGATGAGGTTAATCCTGACTCTATCAATGGATTATTAATTATCGGTCAAGACCAAGAATTTTTTCAAAATCGCAAGAAACAAGATCGCAAGCGAGATATCAATCAAAATTCATCGATTAAGCTCAGAACTTATGGTGCTTTCTTACGGAAATTTGGCAGACAAAAAAATCAACCTTGGTTAACCGTTAAAATTAAGGATTTGCTAGATCGATCGAAAAAACCAGCGTGAGACATAGCAATCCTATTTTAGTTCATCTAAGTAACGTTAACGTTATTACCCATTACCCATTACCCAAGCCTCGATCCACTATCATCAAACTCACGTTAAAATAGTAGGCTCGTGAATATCTCTCAATTGTTATGACAGTCAAACCAGAATGGTTGCGCGTAAAAGCACCGCAGTGGGAACGTGTCGGAAATGTCAAAGACATTCTGCGCGACTTACAACTCAATACTGTATGTGAAGAAGCTTCTTGTCCAAATATTGGCGAGTGTTTTAGTGCTGGAACGGCGACCTTCCTCATTATGGGGCCTGCTTGTACTCGTGCTTGTCCCTACTGTGATATCGATTTCGAGAAAAAACCTCAAGCTCTAGATCCGACCGAACCGTTGCGGTTGGCGGAAGCTGTCAAACGACTCAATCTCAAACATGTCGTGATCACCTCTGTCAATCGAGATGATTTACCTGATGGGGGTGCTGGTCAATTTGTGCTGTGTATTCAGTCTATACGCGCCCTCTCACCCCAGACAACGATCGAAGTATTAATTCCCGATCTATGTGCCAATTGGCAGGCATTAGAGACGATTTTAGACGCAGCTCCAGAAGTTCTCAATCATAATACCGAAACCATCCCCAGACTATATCGCCGTGTTCGTCCTCAGGGTGACTATCAGCGTTCATTGGAGGTTTTGGCTCGATCGCGTGCTTATACTCCTAGCGTCTATACTAAATCAGGAATTATGGCAGGTTTAGGCGAAACTGACGAAGAAGTTCGCCAAACAATGCGGGATTTGCGATCGGTAGATTGCGATATCATCACGATCGGACAATATCTCCAGCCCTCAGCCAAACACCTCACCGTGGCAGGATTTATCACTCCACTCCAGTTTGATGCTTGGCGGGTATATGGTGAAGAAATTGGTTTTCTTCAAGTAGTATCTACTCCCCTGACGCGCAGTTCTTATCATGCCGAGGAAGTCCAAAAATTGATGGTGAAATATCCAAGGATAACGTCGCCAAAATCAGGTAATGGTAATTCATGAATTACCATTACCTGATTTTGGCAAATCCAAAGATTGAAGATTATTTAGCCACAAACGGAATGTATGTGCCACCCAATCCTTCAACGATCGATTTAGTATTAGAAACTAACATCTGTTGATAAGTTCCCCCTGAACTACTGACTTCACCTAAGCCATCAGCATAGATTTCCTGCGTGGATACCTTCACTTTTGCGGCTTGAGCAACAGCTTTAATCAATTGCGGATTGAGCGTTAATTCGGCATAAATAGTTGGGACTTTAGTTTTTTTGATTTTATCTACTAATTCCTTTGCCCTAGCTGCATTTGGTTTTTCCTCTGTACTCACTCCCTCCAAAGCATCTACCGGAATTCCATAAGCTTTAGAATAATAACCTAAAGCATCATGAGTGGTAAATAAAATCTTTTTGTCAGCCGGAATTGTATTTATCTGCGATCGAATCCAATTATCAAGCTGAGTAATTTCTGCTGTTAATTTTTGGGTATTTTGCTGGTAAGTTGCTGCTTGTGCTGGCACTAATTTTTCTAAATTAGCCTCAATAACTGCCGCGATCTTAGCTCCATTTTGGGCATTGTGCCAAACATGAGGATCGGTAGTACTTTTACCATCTTCTTCAAATTGTTGGGGCTGAGGTACTGCGACTTCATGTACAGCTACTTTTGGGGCTGGATTTGAGGTGGATTTGATAACTTTGATTAGCTCTGGCTCAAAGTCATAGCCACCATACATGACTAGTTTAGCTTGCTCGATCGATTGCCTAGCTTCTGGCGTAAGTTTATAAACATGAGGATCGCTACCAGGAGTTAATAAGCAGACTAAATCGATGGTGCTAGCAGCAATTTGTTTGGTGAGATCGCACAAGACGGTATTAGTTACTACTACTTTGGGTGTTTTGCTTGTGGTTGTAGCTGGGGTTTGGCTGTTACCAAAATTAACTGCGGCTCCAGGCTGCTGACGCTCAGGTGCTTTGCAGCCATTCAATAGTCCGAACATTAATACTATCGCCACCATACTGGGATAACGACGTTCGATTCGCTCGGTGAGCTGTTGGTGAATCCAATTAGTTTTGCCAGAACCGCATGGCTCTGTCACGAGGTAGATGGGATGCCGATCCATGAACTTTGAATATGAGTGGAACCATCAACAGCATATCACAAAAATAAGGGAATGATAATCATTATCATTGTTGTTATGATAAATAACGATAATAATTTAGTCTAACTGCACTATTGAATCTCCATGTCGCTGACTATTCAGATCAAACTCTAAAGATAAGTGAGGAGATGGATCGACATCTTCAGAATGATGGTTTTATGACTGTTTCCTTTCAATCAAAGCGATCGATCTCACTGAAAAAGTTTCAGCAATTTCTAGACTATCAATTGCCATCATCAATTCTACGAATGAAAGGAATTATATGGTTTGATGAAAGTCCTAAATGTCACGTTTTTCAATTGAGTGGTAAACGATTTAGCATCGAAGATCGAGAATGGTTCAAGCCACATAGCAATCAAATCGTTTGTATCAGTCAAAATTTGGATAAATTGCAGATTTATCAACTTTTAAATAATTGTCTGACTTAAACTGATCATCGGTAGGCTGGTGTGAATTTTAATTTCACAATGATTAAGTGATTGTACACGGCAATTTCTGAGATAATCGGATAAACTTAATGTAGATGCGATTCGTCGTTGATGCCGCCTTGTCAACGAAAGTTTAATCTCAGCGATCTCGATCGATTGAAAATCTATCTAACTCCCAATTCCTATTCTATGTCCGATCAAATCACAATTATTGGTGCTGGTGCTTGGGGCAGTGCGTTAGCAAATTTAACGCAAATTAATGGTTATGAGCCAACAATTTGGTCGCGAAATTGTGGTGAAATGTTAGCAGAGTCGATCGACAATCGAGTGGCAATTATTTCGGCGGTATCAATGTCTGGTGTTGGTGCAGTTATCTCACAATTATTAGGATCGATCGATCCAACTCAAATTATCGTGACGGCTACTAAAGGATTAGATGCTAAAACTAATTTGACACCTGCACAACTTTGGCGGATTGCTTTCCCTGAAAATCCTATTGTCGTTTTATCTGGTCCGAATTTATCCTTGGAAATTCAGCAAGGATTACCTGCTGCGACGGTAGTTGCAAGTCATAATACTAATGCTGCTAGCAAAATTCAGTCAATATTTTCTTCTCCTAAGTTTCGAGTTTATACAAATGATGATCCTGTCGGTGTAGAAATTGCCGGAACAGTGAAGAATGTAATCGCGATTGCGGCTGGAACTTGTGATGGTTTAAGTTTAGGAAATAATGCTAAATCGGCTTTGTTGACGCGAGGCTTGGCAGAAATTATTCGGATTGGACAATACTGGGGCGGGAAGCCGGAAACTTTCTATGGATTATCGGGTTTGGGCGATCTTTTGACTACCTGTAATAGTCCACTCAGTCGAAATTATCAGGTTGGTTATGGTCTAGCTCAGGGTAAAACTTTGAGTGAGGTTTTGGCAGATTTGCAGGGAACAGCAGAAGGAGTAAATACGACGAAAGTCTTAATTCAGATTGCTGAGCGAAATCAAATTTATATGCCGATTACAGTATTAGTTGATCGACTATTACAAGGTAAAATTACTGCTCAGGAGGCAATTATTGCACTGATGTCACGAGATCGAAAGTCAGAATACTAATTTAGGCTTTAGGGTGATTGATTTGAATAGAGTAACAATTCACTCATGTATAGTAGCGAGTTAAGTGATGAGTCAGTCGCTGGAAGATTCGGAGAATTTAGCAAATACGATCGATAGTTTTAATACGATTCAATCAGAGCGAAATTATCAACTAGCTCAGGATACTTTGCGACAAATTTTAGTTAATCTTGATTTGAGTCAGCGAGAGCGATTTGGATTAGAAGCAGAGATTGCTGAATTGAGTAATATGCTAATTAAGCTTGATCGATCGGTATTTCAAGTAGCTGTATTTGGCATGGTGGGAAGGGGTAAATCTTCGCTGTTAAATGCGCTAATTGGACAAGAAATATTTCAAGCAGGTGCTTTACATGGAGTGACACAGGAACGCCAGCAGGTAGTCTGGGAGATCGATAATTGGCAAGATGAATTCGATTTAGATAAAGATACTCCAGCTACTTTACAAGAAGTGATCGAATTCATTGATACTCCAGGTATCGATGAGGTTGATGGTACAGAGCGTCAACTACTTGCTCATGAAATTGCGCGTCAAGTAGATTTGATTTTATTTGTCATTGCTGGAGATATTATCGAACTCGAATTGCAAACTCTCTCACAACTTAGAACTGTTGGTAAACCGATATTATTAGTATTTAATAAAGTCGATCTTTATCCCGAGCGCGATAAACTGGCGATATATGCCAAAATTCGGGACGAGCGTGTCAAAGAAATTCTCAGTCCGAATGAGATCATCCTGGTTTCCGCCGCCCCAGTGACTATGCGTGCTGCCAAGCGAGACGATGGCAGTATGGGTATTAGCTATCATCCTGGTGTACCCCAAGTCGCCGAATTGAAGTGGCGAATTGTCGAAATCCTCCAACACGAAGGTAAATCATTAGCGGCACTCAATGCGATGTTAGCAGCCGATCGAATCCAAACACAACTGATCGATCGCAAGATGGATAGTCGAGCGGCAGCGGCAAATGATATTATCTGGCAATCGGTGATGACTAAATCGATCGCGATTGCGCTCAATCCGGTGACTGCTGCTGATATTATCGCAGGTGCGGCGATCGATATCATGATGATTCTCCGACTATCTAAATTTTACGGAATTTCGATGACTAGATCTGGTGCAACTGGACTGCTCCAGAGCATGGCAATGGGCATGGGTGGGCTAACAATTAGCGAACTGGTCACAAACCTCGGATTGAGTGGAATTAAAGGCTTACTCGCCATTTTTGCGCCCGCTACGGGTGGAATTAGTATCGCGCCCTATACTGCTGTTGCACTCACGCAAGCTAGTATTGCGGGAGTTTCCACCTATACCATCGGACAAGTTACCAAAACTTACTTGGCTAATGGTGCTTCATGGGGTGACAATAGCCCCAGATCTGTCATCACCCAAATTCTTGATACCATTGATAAACATTCGATCGTCGATCGCATTAAAGCAGAATTAGGGAATAAGCTTTAGAGGATGAATGGATGCTGATCGAGCGAAACTTGACTCGCTCCCCTAGCCCCCAATTCTGGGCTACCGTTTATACATAAATCTGTTTGATGGCTGCGTAGATCTTTACCCCACCCTAGCCCTCCCCTTGCAAAAGGGAGGGGACAACTTTCAACTTTCAACTAAATAGATGCCTATTTTTGAACAATCAATTCAGATCAAATCGAGTGCAACAGTGGTGGATAAATGTATCACTGACTTGGAATTGATGCAACGATGGCTCAATCCGATGCTCAAGTGTGAACCACTGGGAATATGGGAAACTAGTGTGGGGAGTCAAAGTAAATTCATAATTCAAATTCCGCTACTCCAGCCGACACTGAAAAATATTGTATTAGTGAGAGAACCTGGCTTAATTATCTGGGGATTTGATGGATTTTTCAAAGGTAGAGATCGCTGGGAATGTCAGCCAAATGAACGTGGTACAAAATTGGTTAATCAGTTTGAATTTAATATTCCCAATCAGCTAATTGCGTGGGGATTCGATCGATTTGCGGCAACATGGACAAAGGCAGATATGAAAGCGCAGTTACGACGGCTCAAACAAGTTGCCGAAGAATTACACCAAAGCTTTGATGATTAAATCAATTTTTAACTCCGAGCCTAGTTGCCAATAGATTGTAAGAAGTTGAGTGATGAAGCATCCATTTTTCCGAAATGGATTGCCCCAGCCACGTTCCAGTTTTCTAGAGATCTAACCAGCCAAGGTACACCCTTACACTGTGAAGATTCATAATGGTTGAAAAGTATTGATAATCTACTCTCTAATAATGGTTTTACCTTATTACAAATCAAGACTATTTTGAGCAGTAATCCAGTTGTAAAGACTGCACCTAAATTACTAATCATATCCATGAACACAAAATGCTGTGGATTTTTGGGACTTTCCACAACTAAATGGTTGAGAATATGAGTGCAAGTTCTAAGTAAACCGATTTCATCAAGCCGCTGATAATCACGATCGGGTAAGATATTGTTGATGGTCTTATATAAGCGATCGTTAAAACTGCGCTTACCATAACTACTATCTACTCCAGAAACGATATAGTCATACAAATCACCCTTAAATGTTTTGATAATCGGCTGCATTTGGAGATGCGAGACAAACCCCCGCGATAAATCTTGGTAGCTAGCATTACCTTCAGCTTTACCTGAAAATTGACCGAAGGCCATCCCCAATTCCTTGGTAGATAGTAGTGTAGGATTGGCCACAGGGGGTAAATTATTCGCAACATCTCGACCTAATTGTGCCTTGATTCGCGATCGTCTCACCTGGTAGGTTAGATACTGTGATAGGCTTGTTTCCTGCTGCTGACGCAAATCTCGTTGCACCCGCTTAATCGTCTCCACATTCTCAAAAGTGCGTTCTTCAGAGACGAGAGAGTGCTCGTATAAGTAAGGATAACGGGTAATTAACGTACCGAGCGGTCGATCTAAGATCGTATGTTTATCAGAATTAGATCCATTGAGAACAGCATTTAACCGTTTGAGCTTGGGATAGTCATCACCTTGCAAATATAACTGCAGCAATTGACGCAGACGACGAACGACTCTGGAATATGTCATTCGCACATCATTGAGATTGTCTAATATATCTACCAAACTAGCAACTGGTACTTGTCCAGATGGTTGCATTTGCCAGTAATTGACGAGAATATAACAACAACGGTTGATAATTAGGGGAAAATTCTGTTCGGCAGTTTTTTCAAATGCTAATGTCTCGATCGTCGCCAAAATCCGGCTGTCACTGTAATTAACACCCTCGATGAATAAAATCCTAAACCTTTCTAGTACCTGATCGGGTGTCTCTGTTTTGACAACGTATAGAAAATGTTCGTAGATAATTTGCTCGATTCCACTACCAATTTTTTTCCCAACTGCAAACATATTTAGCCTCCATAGCTATTTCTAATAAATAATTACCACAAGTCGTTCTCATCACATCCGTTTGACGGAATCGAGACTCAGATTCTTGCAGGGGGAGTATAAGCTGCAATAATTAACATAGGAATCAAACCAGTGTAAATAAAGGAACGAGCAATAACTTATCCCTAATCGTAGCTAGTTATTGAGACATCATCTGTGAGATCGATCGCTCCTAGCATACCCATGTTTATAGCTCAACCTGTCATCTTCAGAAAAGTTTTGCTGGATATCGGTACCGATCGATGATAATTTAAGCTGATGAAGAGGCAAAAGTGCGAGTAATGGCTCAAGTGCAATTAAACACCGTCCAACTGGGTAATAACGGTTATCCCCTAGTGATGCTCCACGGTTGGGGGCAAAACATTCAATCCCTGCAACCGATGGGAGAACTATTAGCAACCCACTCAACAGTTCATCTGATCGATTTACCTGGTTTTGGAAAATCCCCACCACCGCCAGTAGATTGGGATACTATTCAGTATGCCGATCGAATTTATCAGTATTTGGAACAGCAAGGCATCGAATGTGCAGATATGTTGGGACATTCCTTTGGTGGTAGAGTCTCAATTCGCTTGGCACATAAATATCCCCACAAGGTTCGTTCTATCACCCTGATTAATTCCGGTGGCTTGCAACGTCAGCGCACCCTCCAGCAATCTCTTCGTAGTCAGTGGGTGCGGAATATGCGAAATGCTCTGAAAGTCTCACCCCTCTACCGCGACAAACTACTGACTTGGCACAGTCAAAAGTATGGTTCCCGCGATTATCTCAATGCTGGCGCACTCAAGGGTACCTTGGTGAAAACTGTCAGTGAAGATCTCGCCGAAATTGCCAAACAAATCCCAATGCCAGTGCTATTGCTCTGGGGTGAAGCCGACACGGAAACCCCGATCGAAATGGGACATCGCTATCATCGTCTCTTCCCCAATTCCGAACTAATTACCATCCCCAATCGCGATCATTTCATGTTTCAAGCTGAAGGATCTCATCTTTGCTCTTATTATGTAGAGAAATTTCTGAATCGGTTGTCTAGCAAAGAGTTGTCAAAATGATCGCGATTGCTTTGTTTGCTATTATTCCGATCTTGGCGATCGTGCTGATTGTTTTACTGAAATCTAAATCATCGTAGATCTTTACCCCACCCCAGCCCTCCCCTTGGAAAGGGGCGGGAGCAAGAGCAAGCCTTTCTAAGGGGGCTGGGGGGTAAAAATCTCAACCGAAGACAGATAACTCTAATGTGTGCGGGTTTGGTTTAAATCTCTAGCACAAATAGAATCATTAGCAAACACCCGCCCCTACAGATCCTCATCCTCACGATACTTCTCATGCTTATCATCATCTGCCTTACCCTCATCTCCGCCGCTACTATTCTCTTTTTCACCCGTCGGGGATTGCGATATCTGCGTTACTTCCAACAAGAAGAATACAACGGTGAGCGGTTTAAAGATTGGTTCATCGAAAAACGTACTTTCGACACCAAAGGTACTCAAGTCGCCCTAATTGCTGCATTGGCGAGCAAATTTGGGACTGGGGGAAGGATGGAAGATTGTTTGGTAATTTGTGTGATGGCGGCAGCTACTTTAGTCTTCATTGGTTTCAAAGAAGAAGATCCGCGCAAAGTTGGGAAGATTAAACTAAATATGACCGATCGATCGACAGCAATTTATAATCTCGCGTTGGGGTTATACTCGATCGCCACCATTCTAGTAATTTCTGGCACATATACATTGGGAGCCGGAGATAGGATCTACATCTATTGGCTCGTCGCAGTTGGTTTGATTCAATCTTCTCCCATCTGGATTGTCATCTCTAATTCGATCTTGTGGCCAAACGAACTCAAAAAACAACAGGCATTTCTCCAAGAAGCCAAAGACATCCTCGCCGACTATCAACCATACACGATCGGCATTACCGGAAGTTATGGTAAAACTAGTACCAAAGCGATCTTGGGTACTATCCTCGAAGCGATCGAACCAACCTTCTGGACACCTGGTAGTATTAATACCGAAATGGGTATCACCCGTCAAATTCGGGAAAATCTCAAACCCCAACAAGAACTCGCCATCATCGAAATGGGAGCCTATCAAATCGGCTCTGTTGCTAAATTATGCCGTTTCACCCCACCAAATGCTGGATTAGTTACCGCCGTCGGTGTGATGCACTTAGAACGCTTCGGCGGTGTGGAGAATATCTATAAAGCTAAATGCGAACTTGCTCAAGCAATTCCAGCCGATGGATTACTAGTCTGTAACGGGGATAATCCTGGGGCGCGGAAAATGGCAGGAGAATATCCCAAAGCCACTACTCTCCTCTATGGTTTAGAACCAGAAATCGGCCATCTCGACTGCTGGATGTCAGACATCAATGCCAGTATGGATGGCACCACCTTTATCATCCATTGGCAAGATCAAGAATATCCAGGCTTCACCAAACTGCTAGGAGTCCCCATGCTCTCCAACCTCGTCGGTTCCTTTACGATGGCTTGTGCGCTTGGCAAAGATCCCGATTATGTGATCGCAGCTATCTATAACCTCGAACCTGCAAATAGCCGCCTCAATCTCCGCAAAAATGGCGATGGTTTCATTCTCGATGACTCTTACAACTCTAACCCGATCGGGTTTGCCTCCGCGCTCGAAGTCCTCGAAGTCCTCGACGGTGGACGTAAAATCTTGATGACTCCAGGCATGGTAGAACTCGGCGATATTCAAGCCGCTGAAAACCGTCAGGTTGCGCTCAAAGCTGCCTCAATTTGCGATTTGGTAATAGTAGTTGGCGATACAAATAAAGAAGCTCTTAAAGCTGGGCTAGCCGAAGGTGGGTTATCTCCCGATAAGTTGATGGAATTTCCCAACCGCGATGCTGCACTTGCCTACCTTACTAGTGTCGAACACCGACAAGCCAAGGATCTCATCTTGATTGAAAATGATTTACCCGACCTTTATGAAGCGATTTCAAAGTTTTAGAACGGGTGATTATATATGAAAACTGAGAACGGACTTCTGACACTTAGTTCCTCTCAAAGACAAGGTTAATACCTAATTTTTATTACACTAAGGTTAATGGTATATCTCCAATCCCAATCGTCGCCACATAATTAAGTAGTCTCAGCAATTCATCAATAATGACTACCTGCAATTGTGACATTCTCGATACTGATTCGGATCTAACTATTGCTTCCGATACAGTTATTTATAAGCTACAGCGATCGATCGACAACAATCGATCTCTTTCAGGAGTTTAGGTCGTTCGCGTAGCATCGGCTTTGCTGAGTCATCTCAAGGTCAAGACGGGACAAATCAATCAACCCCGCCAACGGCTTTAGGTCAATGATTTGATTATTGTCTAGATTGATATTTCTCAAGCCGATCAATTCTGCCAACGGCGTTACATCAATGATTTGATTACACTCAAGAAAGAGGCGAGTCAAGTTATTCAACTCTGTTAGTGGCTGCACATCACTGATGTGATTGTAGCTAATGTGGCGGTGAGTCAAGTTACTCAATGCTGCTAGCGGCTGCACATCACTAATATAACTCGCGGTGAGTGTGAGAAAAGTTAAGTTTGTCAAAGCCATTAGCGATCTAGAACCGCTGATTTGACTGTAGCTGAGGTCGAGTTCGGTTAGACTGCTAAGTTTAGAATCGGCGAGTTGGTAGTCTTCGGTACCAGCGCATTTTAGCAATCGATCGATCGTTCTTCTCGTCTCGGCAGACACAGAATCTTTTTGCTGACACCATTCGGCGAAGCTGTTAGTTTTGCTCATCTTCCTTCTGTGTTTGCTCTAGTTCCAAACAATCCTAATTTACTACAAATTGACAATTCTCTTGCGGCAGAAGTACGCAAACGATCGATCCCAGAGTTGTTGCTTTAATTGCGAATAGCTCCGAGAGCCTGTAATGTTGCCTGTTGAGCAGTAGTAATTCCAGTTGCGCCAGTGATATTCATCCTCTCATAAATGCCCTGGGGTCGAAGTACTTTGATACATTCACCAGTATCTGTATCCCACAGGCGAATTGTTTCGTTATTGCTACAGCTAGCTAATAATCGCCGCTGAAGATCGGGATGATAGGCAATACAAGTAACTGAGCTGCTATGACCTATCAAAACTCTGACACATTTCCAGGTGTTTACATCCCAAATGCGGACAGTGAAATCGTTACTAGAGCTAGACAAATAAGCTCCATCGGGACTAAATTTTACCGCAGAAATCGTGCTGGTATGCCCGCTCAAAACTTGGAAACATTCCCCAGTATCAACATTCCAAAGACGGATGGTACTATCTTCACTACCACTGGCTAAAATCTCTCCTTGAGGATGAAAAGCAACTGACCAGATATGACTAGTATGTCCTTGGAGAGTCAGATGACAAGCTTCAGTTCTGATATCCCAAATTCTAACGAAAGAATCGTGACTAGCACTGGCTAATAAATGCCCTTGAGGGTGAAAGTCCAAGTCAACTATGATGTTTCCCGCTACTGTTTTGAAACTTTGCACCAGTTCTTTTGTTCGGTAGTTCCAGAGGCGGATTTTCGCATCACCACTCCCACTGGCGAGGATATCAGCTTCAGGGTGAAGAGCTATTGCGATAGCAAAAGAGCAGTCTTTTTGCAATGGAGATCGATCTTCTTGTAAACTGCCATTGCTCTGGATATTCCACAGCTTGACTGCACTATCAATACTGCAACTAGCCAGTAGATTACTTTGGCGCGGAAATGCTATCTGCCAAATAGACATTGCATGAGCTGTAATTGTGCTGAGGCATCGATGCTCTTTCAGATCCCACAGCCGAATTTTACGATCGTCACCACTGCTAGCTAATAGATTATCTGCTGAATGGAAAGCTAGTGTTTTAAACGCTTTTGGAATACCGATGAGGGTTTTCAGGCATTGCCCCGACTCAACATCCCAAAATTTCAAAAACCCTTCATTATCGCCACTAATCAGCTTTTTTCCAGTGGAATCTAATGCGATCGCTCCAATATTTGCATGTCCCCGTAGCACTTTAATACATTGCCAAGTATCTGTTTGCACTGTTTCCCAAATCCGCATGGTTGAGTCAAAAGAGCCACTGATAATGAATCGATCGTCAGGACTGAATTTTGAATCAGCAACGACACCAGAATGTGCTTGCATCGTTTGTAAACAGCACTTAGTTTGCATATCCCAAACTTTTGTCGAGGTATCATAACTACTACTCACTAACCTTGTCCCCAAGGCATTGAAAGAGATCGCCCACACAACTTGAGTATGTCCAGTCAGAGTCTCAATACATTCGCCAGTCGTTAAATCCCATAACTTGACGGTAGAGTCGAAACGGCCACTTGCCAATAGTTTGCCATTAGGTTGGAATGCCACATCTCTCACCTGTGCGATATGACCAGTAAACTTTTTCAGCAGTTGCTTGGTCGCCAGATCCCAAAGTAAAATCGATCCGTCTTCACCATTACAGGCGAGTATTTTGCCATCACTGCTGAGGGCGATCCCATAAATATCTGCTGAAGACTGCCAAGACTTCAAACATTCACCACTATCGATATCCCAGATTTTAATGTATTTATCGAAACTGCCACTAATCAGTCGGCGGCTATCGGTGGTAAAAACAATGCCAACCACATAACTACTATGTGCTCTGATGTTCAGTACATTTTGGCCACTGTCCATTTGCCAGATCGAAATTCTGCCGTCACTGCAAGCATTAGCGACCAATCGATCGTCTGGACTAACAACTACTTTATGAATATCCCCGATCGATTCAGCAAATAGAGACGTAGTAAGATTAGCTTGAGTAAAATTGACCTGATGCAGTGGCAGATCTCGTAAATCAGCTTGGCGAATACTCAGCCCTGATAAATCTAATCCCGTCACATCGGCTGGTAAATTAGAAAGTAAATTTAGGCAATTTCCGGCACCATAACTGGCTGCTGAGAATGAGTCAGTTGAAAGTTGTTGCAAAATTTGTTTTAAGGTACAATTGATCGCCTGTTCCCCACCTAAATCTGCTTGCAGCATCGTTAGTAACGGCTGAATTACGATCCGAATTTGACTCTCGCGTACATAGTCTTTCGCCGTCGCTTTCATCAGTGCATAACGTAGCAATAAATTAGGTTTTCGATCGCGAATTTCTGTCCGTATTGCTGTTAACAGCTTATCGATCGTGTATTCCATCACCACTGGCTGCTGGGTGAATTTACCGCTCTTTTTTTCGATTAGCGATCGTCCTTGCAAGTATTCGAGCGATTCTAATAATTGTGCGATCGAAATAGCGGGGATGATATCTGCTCGTAGCTCCCCCATTGATACCCATTCTCGATCGATCGCCAACCAATACATAATCTGTGCTTCTACAGCCGAAAGTCGATCGAACTGTCGATCGAGCAATAGCCGAATCCCATTAAAAACGGCTGCTCCCTGCTCGAAAAAATCTGAGATTTGACCATCAAATAATTCTAAAATTGAGGTAGAAATTATCTTTAGTGCTAGCGGATTACCTGCATATAAATCGATTAATTGCTGACCCTTATCGATCGTTAATGGTAAACCTTTATCCTCCAGAATCAACATACTTTCATCGATCGACAGCCCCTGGAGTGGTAAAATCCGAATCGGTAAATTTTCCCCCGCGAAGGTGGCCACTTCGGCGATTTGTTCGCGACTGGTTAATAATAAACAGCTTTGATGGGCGCATTCGCCGACTTGCCTAAATAATTCGCCATAAGATTCATACCCCGCTAAATATTGACGCGGACGTTCGCTCAGTAAAATTGATTCGACATTATCTAAAACCAATAAACAGCGATGTTGCTGTAAGTAATGAATCAGCCTCGAAATATGGGTATTAGGGGCGATGGCGATCTCTTGTTGTCGGGACACCAAGGCAATGATGTCAGCCAGTAAGTCTGGAAGTGCAGGTGCATTGCGAAGCGATCTCCAGATGACATACTCAAATTCGCCCTGTAGCTGGGCTGCTAGCTTCACTGACAGTGCTGTTTTGCCGATCCCACCAATTCCTAAGAGCGTAACAACTCGACAGCGATCGCCCAATATCCAGCGGCTGAGGATTGCTAACTCAGTAGTACGTCCATAGAACTGAGAAACATCGATCTTTTCTCCCCAATCTGTGGTGATGAGCGATGCCCGATAATTCTGAAGGATCGAGCAGAGATTACTTTTAGAAACTCTTGTCCCAATTATCCCAGAGAGCAATTGCCACAACTCGGAGGCAATTTGTTTGATGTAGTCTGGCTCGTACCCAAGTTTTGTGGCGATCGATTGATAAGAGTTTTGCTCCCAGACTTGTAAAACAACCGCCGATTGGATCGGTTTCAATACTTCTCGGTTAAGCCAAAAGCAGGTAGATTAGGGGTGAATCTTGAATAGGCGAGGGTCAGACTATTGCAACTAAAAGAATTCTCACTAATCAATCCAATCATCGAATCATCCGAAGTATTGAAGGCAATTGAAA
>JANYIT010000217.1 GCA_025358725.1 Chamaesiphon sp. GL140_3_metabinner_129_sub | reverse complement strand
GCGATCGAGTACAAGGGTTTTGAGCCTTTAAGCATCAAAACCTTGCACTTGATTCGCAAAAAAAGGCTCAAAACCCCTGCAGTGAATGCCTTGCTGAGATCTTCAGCAAGCCCTAATTACTAACAGATCGACGTACTATGGACGAGCAGCAACTGTCAGAATATCTCAAATTTGTCACTAGCTTACTAACTTGCGAAGCTGGTACCGAAAAGGCTGTATACCAGCAATACTCACAGCTAGTCGATGAAACACTACCCAAATTGATGGTGGCTGTAGCCGAGCAGTTGGAGCAAGCTGATGAACCGGAGGATATGTCGTGGTTGCGGCGGGAAGCGGAAATAGTGACGGAGAAAATCGATAAGTGGAATACGTTGAACCGTCAAGTGATGGAACTCTATCAGCAATGGGAACTATCTACGGCGATTCCGATTGGGGAACAAGCATTGGAGCTAGCTGAGGAGATTTTTCCTAGCCCCAATAGCAATTTAGCAGCTAGCCTCAATAATTTAGCTGGATTGTACAAAGCTCAGGGCTTTTACGATCGAGCTGAACCGTTGTATCTGCGGGCTTTGAAGATCAGTGAAACGAGTCTGGGATTAGATCATCCTTCGGTAGCGACGACTTTAAATAATTTAGCTGGATTGTACAAAGCTCAGGGCTTTTACGATCGAGCTGAACCGTTGTATCTGCGGTGTTTAGATATTCGCTCGGCTCTATTTGGTAAGACTGGACACCCAGATTTAGTCGGCACTTTAACCAATCTTGCCTTAACCTATGCTCGACAACAGAAAATAGCTCAAGCTCTACCTCTTTTCCAACAGGCGATAAAATCCGAAAACCAATGGCTCACCAACGTTATCACGATTAATGATGCCGAACAACGGATCAAAGATCTCGAACAGCGACAACCTCAACTAGAATTGCTCCTCTCCCTGACTCAACAATACTTCCCCAATGATCCCCAGGTTGCTATAGAGACCTTCAACGCCGTTCTCAGCCGCAAAGCCCAAGCTGTAACTGCTGAAACCACCTTCATTCAAGCCCTTCGCAACCACCCAGAACTCGCTCCAGAGATCCAACAGTTCAAAACTTGCCAACAAGAAATCGCCAGCCTGAGCTATGCTATTGGAGATCGACCAGCACTCAAAGATCGCCTAAGTGAACTACTCAAACAACTCCGCAATTTACAGAAAAATCTAGCCAGATCTATCCCCGCCATTGACTTAGCCCAACAGGTAATCGATCGACAAGCACTCACAGAGCTACTCCCTGACGGTGCCTTCCTCGTCGAATTCGTCCGCTATCGCCCTATCGATTTTATCGAGCAAAAATGGCAACCCGCCCGCTATTTAGCCTTTATCGTCGAACGAGATGGAGCAGGTGTCACTGCACTTGATTGTGGCTTGGCAGAACCGCTCGACACAGCTATTGACAAATTCCGCCGCGCCCATGCCGATATCGACTTCAGCGGTCAAAATAGCGGCATGTTTGATGGTTTACGGAACCAATCACCTGACGCAACAATACCCCAACCAGACTTACTCGATTTACTTCTTCCCCACCTCCCCACCACGGGCACCTGCTACCTCGCCCCCGATAGCCACCTACATATCCTCCCCTTCCACCTGCTCGAAACCCCCGATGGTAAATATTTAGTCGATCGCTACCACCTCCACCACCTCACCACCGCCCGCGATCTCTACCGCCAGAAATTCCCCACCTCCTCAAACCCGCCGCTGATCCTTGCCAACCCCGATTACGACGGCGGTACTATCCCCACCTCAGATGTCAATCCCAAGACAGGTACACAGTTTAGCCATGACGTAAGCGGAGAACCATTCGATCGACTTCCCATCAATCAGATCTTGGGAGACTCGATCGCTGATCGGTACCAAGTCCCCTGCTATAGTGACATCGAAGCTACAGTCGATCGATTAGAAAAACTCAATGCTCCGCGCCTATTGGTAATTGCCACCCACGGCTTCAGTTTGCCAGCCCAGCAAGAATTCATCGCCGCTCTCAGTAAATGTCCACTAGAGGAAGAAGCAAAGATCTTACTCGATCGACGAAACGAAATCACCCCAGAATTCCGTGACTACTGGCAACAACAAGCCGACGCAGGTAATGAATGGAGCCAACAACTCCTCATCAAAATCGATAACATCGGCATCCGCCCCAAATCCACCGATCTCCTCGCCACATCCACCAACGATCCGATGCTCCGTAGCGGTATCGCCCTCGCTGGAGCCAATATCTGGCGGTTTCAAGGCACCCAATCCGAGCAATTTGGTAAAGGAGTCGCCTTCGCTCACGATATCGCCCAGTGGGACTTGTGGGGCAACGAATTAGCCCTGATTGTCACCTGCGTTAGTGGCTTGGGCGAAATCAAAAATAGTGAAGGAGTATTTGGCTTGCGACGGGCACTATCGATCGCGGGTGCAAAATACGTCATCACCAGTCTGTGGAATATCCCCACCAAAGCCTCGGTATTGCTGATGGACAAGTTTTTTGAACTATATGAGTCCAAAGCGCGTCCTACCCCACCGGAAGCCCTCGCAGCCGCCCAAAGATACGTCCGAAATATTACTCTCGGAGAACTCAATGAGAGTAAAGTTGGGATGGAAGTCGTGAAGGAATTGCAATCCGATCGAGTACGGGGATTACGATCAGATGCTACTAATGATTGCCAACCCTTAACCGATCCTCACTTCTGGGGTGCCTGGATCTGTCAAGGCTAAGCTCCGCCTAAAAAGGCACGCATGTAAATCCCCTCCGAGGAGGGGTGCCCGTAGGGCAGCACATTTATAGTGCGGGTGGGTAGATCTCCGCAGCAACTCACCAAACCCAAACGCCATAACATCACCAGCAAAATACAAATCTAACTTATTCAAACAAAGTAGCCAATATGGAGATCGGTGTGTATCGAAGATCTTACCCACCCCACCCTACGGGCACCCCTGTCTTGAAAAGGTGCTCCACTTGCGGCTCACCTTTGGACGGGTTCCCCGTCAAAAAAGGTGAGACAAGACAGGGGAAACCCCAAGACCGCACTTTTCGCTCCTGGGAGGGGATTTTTTGGAGATCGATTCTACATTTCTAGTTTATGCCCACAACTGGCACAGAATTTATCAGTTGGTTTGACAGGAGTACCACATTGACTGCAAAACCGCTGTCGCCCTGCTGTTGCGCCCATATTTAATTCCATATCTCCCATCCGCATCACCATTGGTTTCATACCCATCTGCATATTACCCATTTGCAGTGGCGACATTGGTTCAAAACCAGATCTGGAACTAGAAGTAGAACTAGTGCTAGTCGTAGATTGATGTTCGCCATGATGACTACTCTGCATCTGAATACTATTACCCTGAATCTGGATCAAAGATTCTCCAGTTGGGGTGGTGATTTTCAGGATCGCGCCAGTCGGAGTGATTGACATTTCCGGTGGTACGATCCAGATGCCTGTGGTGAAACTATTACTCGTGCGTTGTTGTTGTCCTGCGCTAGTATGCAAGACTGTCACAACAGTTTGTGCCCCTTGATTGTCTACAGAGATCTGATGCCCAGTGCCTAATTCCCAGTGATGTATCATAAGCTGGAGGTAATCGATGCGGATAGTTCAATTATAAATCCAGATTTTCTACTTAACAGTTACGTTTCTTACCGCATGATGCAAACATCTTTGCTGTTTTCACTGGTTTGTTAATGCCAAAACCCAGGGTGTCCGGTGTGGGTACCCTGGGTTGTTGGTGCTGTCGAGATTTAAACAGGGGACAAATATTTTGCCCTCGTCAAATTCTAGCCAGCCGTTGTCGTGAGAAACTTGGCAGCAGCCGCTTTAAGTACATCAGCTTTGTCGGTTTGTTCCCACGGTAACTCTAGATCGGTGCGACCAAAATGACCATAGGCGGCGACATCTTGATAGAAACGACCATTACGTTCCGCAGGTAAATTCCGCAGGTTAAAGGCAGCGAGAATCCCTTCTGGACGCAGTTCAAAATGCTCTTCGATCAGTTCAAAGATTTGGTCGTCGCTAATTTTGCCAGTGCCGAAGGTTTCGACTAAGATACTCACAGGACTAGCAACACCGATCGCATAGCTGAGTTGAACTTCACACTTGTCTGCCAAACCAGCCGCGACGACATTTTTCGCGACATGACGGCAAGCATAAGCTGCGGATCGATCGACTTTGGTGGGATCTTTACCGGAGAAAGCACCGCCGCCATGACGGGAATATCCGCCGTAGGTATCGACGATAATTTTGCGTCCGGTTAAACCAGCATCACCTTGAGGTCCACCAATTACAAATTTACCCGTTGGGTTAACAAGGAAATGAGTATTAGTATCTGGCTTGATGTCCAAATCTGCGAATACAGGGAGAACAACTGCTGTCCAAAGATCGGCTTTGATTTTAGCCAGAATGCCAGCGTCATCGGTGATATCCCCAATTGCCGCATCGTGTTGAGTTGAAATTAAGATAGTATCGATCGCAACAGGTACACCATTTTTATATTCAACAGTGATTTGTGTTTTGCCATCAGGACGGAGATAGGGGAGATCGCCAGTTTTGCGGACAGCCGCCAAGCGACGAGCTACTCTATGTGCCAAACTGATTGGTAGTGGCATTAATTCGGGTGTTTCGTTACAAGCGTACCCAAACATAATCCCTTGATCTCCAGCACCAGTCTGGTCAAAAATATCGGTGCTGTCATCACGATTTTCTTTTGCCGCATTGACACCCTGAGCAATATCAGGCGATTGTTGATCCAAGGCAATTAGGACTGAAGCACTATTTGCCGAAAATCCGTTGTCAGCATTGGTATAGCCAATTTCAGCAATTTTTTTTCTGGCTAAGTCAATATAGTTGACAGTTGCTTTGGTCGTAATTTCACCAGTGATCAAGACGAGTCCAGTATTGACGACGACTTCCGCTGCCACTCTACTGTAAGGGTCTTGGGCTAGTAATGCGTCCAAAATTGTATCAGAGATCTGATCGCAGATTTTGTCAGGGTGACCTTCCGTCACAGATTCCGAGGTAAAAAGATATCTACGAGACAAGGAAAAGTCCTCCTTACTGGTACTGGCTAATGTTAGCCTATATATTTACATAATACCCACAAATTAATCCAGAACTGGGTCATTATATAATTTAAATGTTCTGAAAACCGATCGAGATACTACGAAATTTACATACATACCAAAACTGAACACAGGAGAATTGAAAATTGTTGACGCTTGGGGTAAATATCGATCATGTCGCCACGATTCGGCAGGCGCGACGCACGGTGGAACCCGACCCGATTGCAGCGGCGGTGTTGGCTGAATTGGCTGGTGCTGATGGCATTACGGCTCATTTGCGCGAAGATCGTCGGCACATGCAGGATCGGGATATTCGGCTGTTGCGCGAAACTGTCCGCACTCGCTTGAATCTGGAGATGGCGGCAACGGCGGAGATGGTGCAAATTGCGCTGGAAGTGAAGCCTGATTATGTTACGCTCGTACCAGAAAAACGGGAAGAAGTAACCACAGAGGGCGGATTGGATATTGTGGGGCAACTCGATCGACTGAAATCAGTGGTAGATAAGTTACAATCGGCGGGGATTCCGGTCAGCTTATTTATCGATCCAGAACCCGCCCAAATTGACGCAGCAGCCCAGGTAAATGCGAAGTTTATCGAATTGCATACCGGACGCTATGCGGAGGCAAAGGAGCCGATTCAGGTGGAACAGGAGCTAGCTAATTTGGCGAAGGGATGCGAACTAGGGATGGCGGCTGGTTTGCGGGTGAATGCTGGACATGGACTGACTTATTGGAATGTTCGCCCGATCGCCTGTTTACCTGGGATGGAAGAATTGAATATCGGCCATAGTATCATCAGTCGATCGGTACTTGTCGGGATCGATCGAGCCATTCGCGAAATGAAAGCAGCTATGTTTGGGGTAATGAGTAATGGGTAATGGGTAAATCAACAAGTTAAAAAATAGAGATAAAAAATTATGCAAACTTATTATTATTTAGTCGCTAGTAAAAGATTCTTGAGAGAGGAAGAAAATCTGGATGAAGTGCTTGCAGAGCGCGTTCGTAATTATCACGAGCAAGAGAAAGAAATAGATTTTTGGTTTATCGATCGACCTGCTTTTCTAGATGCTCCAGAGTTCGCAAGTGTCAAAGCTAAAGTGCCTCAACCAGCAACAGCGATTATTTCGACAAATAAACAGTTTATTACCTGGTTAAAACTCCGACTAGAGTTTGTCGCCATCGGTGAGTTTCAAGCTCCATCTACTACAATCCCAGATCCCATTGCAGCTCTAACGACTGTTTAAACTAGGATTGAATATAACATAAACCCGACTTCTTGAAGAAGTCGGGTTTATTACTTACCAAATAGCAATGGTTTAAAGCCCCCGCCTTTAGGCGGATTGTTGTTAGGGTGGGGTCTGCTTCAATACTTCTCGGTTAAGCCAAAAGCAGGTAGATTAGGGGTGAATCTTGAATAGGCGAGGGTCAGACTATTGCAACTAAAAGAATTCTCACTAATCAATCCAATCATCGAATCATCCGAAGTATTGAAGGCAATTGAAA
>JANYIT010000216.1 GCA_025358725.1 Chamaesiphon sp. GL140_3_metabinner_129_sub | reverse complement strand
TTCTCCTGAGTATCCGTGTCTGACGACATCGCTACTTTGACAAGCTGGGCACAGAACAGGTTCTAATACCATTTTTCTTTCTCTCTGCTATATCTTGCTTCTCTGATACTTCTTTCCACAGATTCAGAACATTACCAATTTGGGTGTGCCATTTAACCTACTCTCCACAGATCTAGAACATTACCGGATACAGGGTGGGTTTAGGGGTCTTGAGTTATTTAAACATCCTCTAAATTTTCAGCCAAGTAAAACAAAATCTGCACCCTTGAATACATTCATCATCTAACCAAATCTCCCCGCCTTCGCCTTCGACGATCTTCTTGACTAGGGCTAAACCAATCCCTGTATTTTCAGTCGAATCTGTTGCCGGATTGAGAGTTTGAAAGATCTCGAAAATCCGTTCTCGGCTTTCGCCTTGAGGGATACCAGGGCCATCATCAGCGATCGAGAATAGATCGCGATCGCCTAAATCCTCAACAGTAATTTCAATCCGACCATCTACTCGATCGTGATGTTTGATCGCATTACTAATTAAGTTGGCGAAAACCTGAGTTAATAATAATCTTTTGGTGTCTAAAATTGGCATCGAGTTGACAATTTCAATCTCGAAACTAGCTGGTGGTGATAGGGAATCGAGCGTTTCGGCTAAGACTTTGGCAACATCAACAGTTTCGATCGCTAATTCTTCTCTACCTGTCCGTGAATAACGCAATAGCCCATCAATCAGGGCATCCATTCGTTTCACCCGTTGGCGCAATAATTTGAGTTGGGGATTTTCGCCAGGAATGTGTTCTTGAAGATCTTCTTCAATCCATTCGGATAAATTGGAAATCCCACGTAATGGAGCTTTGAGATCGTGAGCGGCGATCGATACAAACCGATCGAGTTCCTGATTGCGTTCCTGTAATTGTTGTTGTGCCAATATCAGCGAATTATTCAGCCGCTGTAGATCGGCAGTTTGGGTTTGACTGAGTAGTTCCAATTTCCGGCGATCAGTAATATCTTTGACGGCGGCGAGAAAATATTGGGGGATACCAATCCGTCCATCGATTGCGATCGATCTAATCAGGGCAACCGTCAGATTCACCCAAACATGATATCCTTGTTTATGAATATAGCGTTTTTCTAGAGTATATTCACCAATTTCACCATTAATTAATTGGGCTAACAAATCGAGATCTTCTGCCAGATCTGCGGGTTCGGTAATTGCTTGAAACGTCGTAGCCAAGAGTTCTGTTTTGGTATAACCAACAATTTCACAGAATTTCCGATTTACCCGCAACAAAGCCCCATCTAAGGCGACATGAGCAAAGCCCAAAGGTGTATGCTCGAATGTATAACGAAATAATTCTTCACTTGCTTGGAGGGCAATCGCGGCTTGTTGGCGTTCGCTAATATCGCGTGAGACAGACAAGATTTGCTCTACCTTGCCTTCAGCATCGAGAATCGGTGTTACGACTACTTCCCACCATTTGGGCGTACCCTTAACGGTATTGCAATGTCCTTCAAACTTGCCAATTCCTCCAGATTTAGCTGTATTAAAGGCAGTCACAAAATATTCAGCTTCTGCACCTTGCCAAAGTTCGACCCATTTAGTATGAGCAATGGCGGCGAAGTCATCGATCTCCATTAGGAGTTGTCCATTGTCATTCATATACAGTAGACGACCTTCTAAATCTAAAACTTTGATGCAATCTTTGTTGCTTGCCAATACCCGCCGCGTAAACTCCTCACTCCGACGAAGTGCTTCTTCATTCTGTTTGCGTTCGGTGATATCATCGATTACGCCAGTCATCCGCACTGGATGACCATCGCTATTGTAATAAAACCGTCCAAATCCATCGATCCAGTGGATGCTGCGATCTGGCCAGATCACTCGATGCTCGGAAAAGTAGTCGGTGTGAGCGGTCATCGCCAGTTCTAGTGCTGCCTTAACTCTGGGCAAATCTTCAGGATGAACGCGCTGCTCCCAATCGGCATAAGCATAGTCTGCGGCTCCAGGTACATAGCCCATTAACCGCGCATGATAGTCGTTCCAGTCAAGTTTGTCGGTGACTAAGTTCCAGTCATAAACACCCATTTGAGCGGCATCGGTGGCTAGTGTCATCCGTTGGGCCAAAGTTTGGACTTGCAGCATCGATGCTTCTAGCTCTGTTGTTCGCATTGCCACCCGTGCTTCTAGTTCCTCGTTGAGTTGCTGGATTTGGGCTTCTGCCAACTCTCGATCGCGAATTTGTTGCTGAAGTGCTTGATGTGCAGATGCTAGCTGCGCTGGACTCGGCAGCATCAACGCTTGGGGAATCAACTTTACCAACACCACTGCGGTATAAACTGAAACTATCGCCGTCATTGCTTTTACCGTCCCTGAGAGCCAGTAGACGGGATGCCACAGCGTCCAGACTTCCAAGAGGTGAGTAGTTCCACATAGGATAATAAACGCCCCAAACAGCGAAAAAATCCAGTTAAATGGTAAATCCTCGCGTTTCTCGACAAAATAAAATAAAGTCAACGGAATCGAGAAATAGGCGATGGCGATCGTCAGATCTGAGATCAGATGTAATCCTACTAACTCAGTTTTCCACAGGTAACAATGCCCATGCGGGATAAATAGATCGGACATCATTAGGCACCAAGATATTCCATCATTCGTTCATGATAGGGTAAACCCAGAATTAGGGGAAAGAAGTTCCCAACTTTTCGCTTTCAACTTGCCACTAACTAAGTGTCCGTTATGGGAGAATTTTTCGGCCATTACTTGTCGATAGACAGCTTCATAGCCATTCGTCATGCTATCTACCCCAAAGTGACATTCTACATACTCCCGACAAGCCAAGCGTGAGAGCGATTGAATTTGGCTGACTGCGGCAATACATTCTGCTACCGTGTGGCAGATAAAGCCGCTTCTACCGTGGGCGACTACTTCCGGTACTGCCCCCAAGCCCATCGCAATTACGGGTGTACCAGCAGCCATTGATTCGATCGTCACTAGTCCAAAAGGTTCGCGCCAGGTAATCGGAAATAAAGTCGCGATCGCCCTGCCCATGAGGTTATTCTTCATATCATGGTCGGCTTCACCGAGAAATTGGATGAATTCGCCATCGATCTGGGGTTTAATTTCTCGATTGAAAAACTCGACATCGACCGGATCGACTTTACCCGCCATTTTCAGCGGTATACCTGTTGCTTTAGCAATCTCGATCGCATGGTGAGGGCCTTTTTCTGGCGACATCCGCCCCAAAAAGGCCAGATAGGCAGGTGCATCGGGAGTAGGGAAAAATTTATGACTATCGACATCGATGCTGTTGTAAACCGTCGCCACGCAGTTTAAGCCCAACTGGGCTTCTCTTTGAGCTTCCGAGATGCTCACATAGGGTTGAGCTTTAGCATAGCTAAACATCTTTTGATTGTCGGGTGTAAAAATACCGTGCAGGGTATGTACTGTCGGTGTTTTAGTCAGCTTGGTATAGGGGAGAGCCGCACAACCCATGTGGGAGTGAATCAGATCGAATTCTCCAGCGCGTTCATAGACTTGCGCCAATTGGAGCATCTCATAAATCCCACACTCTTTAATACTCGGATCTAACCTAAGTGCTTGGGGATGGACTGATGATAATTTTGCGAGGGTAATCGAGTCACCAGAAGCAAATAAAGTTACCTCATGTCCGCGTCTGACTAGTTCGTCAGTTAAGAGACCAACTATTAATTCAATCCCACCATAAGCTGGCGGGGGAACGCGCTCCCACAAAGGTGCAATCTGTGCAATTCGCATGATAAAACTCCTAATTTAGCTATTGTTTGATGACTACAATTGGATAACTATTTGAGCTTAATTATCTAATCTCAGAACGGCTAAGTCTTCTACCTGAAGAGGTATCTTTTGAGCGGCTGTGCCGACGGCAGGCTTACGCCAACGCCAACGAGTTTAAAAATGTACTGACTTACCTAGCGGTGATAACTGAAGATTCAGAGCAATGATCACCAGAAGACCTAATCCTCTCCGAAAATAATTAACTCCTTCAAATAATTCGCCCCAAGCCCAACTAAATAATGAGGCAAAAGCGATCGCCTCCAGTCCTAAGTTAATTCTACCCGTTGTGAAAACTAGCTTTAATAAGCTAGCTAAAGTCCAAATAAAGATTGGTAAGTTTGGCTTCTGGATAATGATGATTTTGCCTTCACTATTCCGAAAGAATCGATTGATTAATGTATTTCCCATTGCTTTTTAGTTGCGAATATAAGTGTTGGTAGATCGATATTTATCTAACCTCTCGATTGTGGCAACATGACTATAGTTAGCATCGCGATCGCAAATAAGCCACCGAGGGCGATCGCTGGATCGTTTAAATTAGCGATAATAATTCCCCCAATTGCCCAAATTATTACACTGCTGAAAGCTCGATCTCGATAGATATGAAGTAGTAATATCGCTAAACCCACACTAATTGCCATCATGAACAATGTCCATAGACTCGGAGATAGGGGGCTACCTTGCCACCCAAAACTATCGAAGGTAGAAGCAATATTAACGATCGTGGCAACGCTAATCCAGCCGAGATAGATGCTAAAAACACGCGGTACCCAAGTGGGATATAATTGACGGAGATTTTGGGGTGAATGAAGGTTTCTATAACATTTAATTAATGCCCAAACAATGCCCATCATTACTAATGAAGAGAGCAGCATTTGTTGATATGAAAACAAGACAATCCAGGTACATTGCAGTAGGGAAGCTAGCACGATCCAAGGACGAGTTTGCTGTAGGGGTGCATTGTCTGCACGACGGTAATCTAGTTGATAAAAGCTAAAAGCAATTAAACCAACATAAATCACCCCCCAGATTGCAAAGGCATAGTTGGCAGGAATAATTTTAACATTAGCAAAAACGGTACTAGATAGTTTAGCAATCGTTACTCCTGTCGGCGGAAATAAATTGGTCAGATAATTCCAAATAATCGCAAATCCAATGGTTACTATTGTTGCTATTTGCCATTGCGATGGTTGTTGAGTCGTGCGAGGTGTATTCATGGTAATTAAGCCGCTAGATTGGTGAGAAATCTCGCAAATTTTTTAAGTAATTAATTAACTCTAGTTAATACCCCCAAAGAGTTTAATTCCCAATTCTGATCGCCATTCACTCAGAGATTTGCCCCAATTTTCCTCCCACTTTTGAGTTAATAAAGGTTTAGCCTGTAAACCCATCCGGTAGCCACGGGAAATATTATCTAGTAACTCGTCGAGTTCGTCTGGTGTTTGGAGTAAACATTTGAGAAAACCACCAGCAATCAAAATCCCCGCCATTGTCCGCCGCGTTTGGGCGAGTTCAAAAGCTTTCAATCCCAATTCTCCAGGTACACTAGTCGCAAATCCAGTCACTACATGCCAAAGATCGTGAATCTGGCGCAGGCGTAATAATAGGTAACTGGTATCATCTTCAACTGCCATCGAGCGATAAAAACCTGGATCGAACCCAGCGGTATCAATATACTTGGCATAGGCATACCCTAACGAATCCGATGGATATGCCAACAACTTAGGGATATCTGGAGTAGTTGCCAGATAGCGTTCTGCTGCTAAACTAGCAATCTCTGGCTGTGCCATCATGTGGCGAGTAGCTACTGCCATTGCTGCACTATGTTTCATCCCATCTTCGATATCATAAACAGAGTCCGTTTGCTGCGGATCTCTAATCAAAGCTAGGGCACCTTTGAGCACAATTAATGTATCTAAATTAAAGCGACGTAGCGTGAAATTTCATAGTATTTAGCGTGGATAAAATTGCTGGTAAAGATATTTATTGTGATTCCCTACGATCCGAAGATCGCAGGGAGTAAGTCATCTCGATCGACCTAATTCTGTGTAAAAATGGTCTAATGAGAAATATTATTGGCTCTATTCACCGACGGGGACAACCATTCCAGGCATCGGTGCATCTTCTGGCTCAAAATCGGTCTTTTTAGCACCGCATTGGGGGCAAACCCAATCATCAGGTAATGCTTCAAACGGAATGCCTGCTTCAACTCCTGAATCAGGATCGCCCTCGGCTGGATCGTAGACATGTCCGCACTTTTTACAGATATACTTTTGCATTTTGACTCCTAAATAAAAGAAAGGATCGAAGTAGTTTTGAATTTTAAGATTACAGTCCTGTAGCAGAATCGTGAGAGCTAGAGCTAGGATCGACTCCCATCGCCGCAACTAGATCCCGTAACACCGTAATCTGTTGAGAATGTTCGAGCTGTTGGAGTTGTTGCAAGCACTGAGCTGCTTGAGATTCGAGAGTATAGCTATCTGGCATCGGAATAATTTCCGTCCGATCCATCCCCTGTGCCAACAAATACCAGAACAATAATTTTGTGGTATCGCTTAATGCACCATACTCGCGGCTGACTAAGTTATTCTTATGCTCTACAAGATCGCGCTGCAGTTGGAGCTGTTGATCGTGGCTCATTTCGGCCACTTGTTTGAATAGTCCTTCCGCAATGGCTGGGGCGGCGGTGCTAGCTCCAGGTGCCGCAGGTGTAATCGATTTACCGATTTCTTGATAGATAAACCACAATAATCCAAGCTGTTGATCTGTCGATAAAGTGGTGAAAGCCGAAGCTAATTCGGGACTCACATTTGAAGTAGTAGTTGCCAAAATAATGTCCTAATTCGTCTTCTTCACGATACTGAATTAGTTCCGGCGATCGAGACTCACTTTAGAAGGATATTCCGATCGATCTAAAGGCTGATTGAAATAAATAATATTTGTGGTTTCATAGATAGATTAGGCTTTAAAAATATTTAACTGATATTTATGAAAACTAGCTCTTCACCCGATCCAACGACATCAGTGACTAAACCTCTGACTATGAAAGTCGATATTCAGGGTATTCACGAACCAGTTATTTATGAATACTTTGCAAGATTGAATAACGGTGAATTCATCGCAACTTCTGAGTTATTTACAGAGCAAGGGTGTCTGAATCCTCCATTTGACAAACAGCTTCAGGGTAGAGACGCGATCGCTCAATATCTCGAAGAACAAGCTAAAGGAATAATCTTCTCCCCAGAGTATGGCGAAATCCTCATCAGCGATTCTAACCACACTCAATATCAGATTCAAGGCAAGGTAGAACTAAACTGGTTTACCGTAAATATAAGCTGGTCGATCGATCTGAATGATACCAAAGAAATCATACTTGTAGATGTAAAGTTATTAGCCTCTCTAGACGACTTATTAAGCTTTAGTCGTATTTAATTAGACAGGGGAATATCTAGGGTTTACAGATGACAAAAATGACTTTTCAAACAGCTTCTAAATTAAACATACCAATCCCTAACTATTGCCAGAGATCGATGCTCCAAAAGGAGCAACGGAGCCGACGAAAACGTCGTTTAATCGATCGAAGAAACTCTGTTTGGGTACGCCCTAATTTCATTCTTCAACCCAATCTACAGATCCTTGCTCTGAGCTAATTTCAGCTAAGTTTCTTAGAGGATATTTGAAAAGTATAATTTGCTACTTAGATTCTAGAGAATCCCCCCAACCCTGGTATCAACCGATCGATCTTGTCCGTATTTCCAAACATCCTCTTAAAAGAAAAAACAATCAATCGAATCTGCAATAATACAATAAGTGTCGTTTTTAGGACTTAAATCGGCATGATCCCAGGAATATTGACTTATACGATCGGTACATTAGCTGCTCTATTTCCAATTGCTAACCCAATTGGAGCCGTACCGATCTTCTACAGTCTGACAGCAACAGATACCCGTGGCAAACGGAGGAAACAAGCTCAACGAACGACGATTAATGTAGTCTTAATTCTGGCAGTATTTTTACTCGGCGGACGCACGATTCTGGAGTTCTTTGGAATTTCTCTCAATGTATTGCGAATTGCAGGGGGTTTATTAGTTGCTAATGCTGCTTGGGAAATGGTGACAAGCCGACAGCGATTGACGGACTCCGAGCAACAAGCAGGGGCAGAAAAAGAGGATATTTCATTTACACCAATGGCAATTCCCCTAATTGCTGGGCCAGGATCGATTGGAGTTACAATTGGATTAGCCACTAAATTGACTCACTGGAGCGATTATCTTGGCTGTTTAATTGGGATATTACTATTTGGTGGGTTGCTGTATGTTTGTCTCGTACTAGGTGAATCGCTGTTATCAATTTTGGGTCGAAATGGTCTTGGTGCGTTGAATCGAGTGTTGGGATTCTTTATTTTAGCGATCGCAGTTCAGTTAATTGCTGATGGGGTAATATCATTATTCCAAACGGCGGCACCAACTCTATTTAAGTAATCAATCGACTTTGTGCCCAACTAAAATCTAAATAGTAAAAGTATTAAGGCATAATATAGTTAAGACTTGTGGAGAATGTCACAAATGGTTCAAACCCCAGTTAGACAAATTACCCTAGCAGAGTTTTTGGCTCTACCAGATACTAAACCTGCTAGCGAATATATCGACGGTAAAATCAGCCAAAAACCGATGCCGCAAGGTAAACACAGCATTATTCAGATTGAGCTTGGGATGGAAATCAATCAAGCCCTGAGACGAGCAGGAATTGCTACCGCATTTTCTGAATTACGATGTACTTTTGGCGGTAGATCGATAGTTCCCGATCTAGTTGTGATTGAAGATGCGAATATCCCTAGTGATGAAAATGGAGATATCGAAAATGTGTTCAGTATTCCACCCGATTGGACAATAGAAATCCTCTCACCAGAACAGAGCACTAATAAAGTGTTGAAGAATATTAATCATTGCTTGGATTATGGCACTAAAATGGGATGGCTGATCGATCCAGCCGATCGATCTGTCTGTGTCATTGGCATAGATCGAACTTTTCAAATTATCGATCGACCAGACAGTATTCTACCAGTACCAGCATTTGCAATGTCAATTCAACTAACAGTAGATCGGTTATTTAGCTGGATTAAAAAGACAGCTTAAAAAGACATTTACCCTGGAGGCAATCAATCGGTTCTTGACTGTATTGCCGATGAAGTGATATCGCTTTTAAAGTGTGTTGAAAACCATCCAATTTTGAATATTTGCAGCCTTCAGCACCGACTCAGATCGATCGATTTCAACATCGGTTCCTTTGACTGTCAATAGATAGCGTCCTTGCGCCAACAGATCCTCATAATGCTGCGCTTGCGTTTCGGAAATCTCCAAACCACCTTCGCCGCCGAGTACTCCACCCGATACGGCTCCATAGAAAGCCCCCGTAGCCATTCCTACCAATACAACAGCACCGCTAAATGCTGGGAAAGCTAGCGTTGTCAGTGCCGCGACTACGCCCCCGACAACAGTTCCCACGGCTCCAGCCTTTGCAGCTCCCTGTCCGATTTGCTCGACTGGACGATCGCCTGTAAACTCATGCTCTGACTGGACAATTGGTGCTGTCAATGCTTTCAATTGTGGACTGTCTGAATCAGTCTGTGGCACAACAACTGAAACATTATTCATGTTCACCCCAGCCGATTTAAGTCGATCGAGTGCTGACTCAATCTGTTGAAGATTCGCGAACGTACCTAATCCATTTTTGTGCTTTAAGGTCATCATAAATATCCTGTATTAATAAGTCGATCGAGAAGATATATTGGAGATAGTTGGATCTAAAATGTTAATTTATAGAATAAAATCGAATCTCCAAAATAGGCTGTTATTTAATTCATATTCCTGACATTAATTTTTGAGATAGGCTGTTTTACTTCAAGCATAGTGTCTAACTGTTCGGAAGTAAGCGATCGCAGAATACTCACCTGATTCGGAGACTGACTAATTGAGATTGCATATCCAGCCTGCAAATATGGACGATATTTTTGCTGATTGTTCACATGAGTCTGTACCAATGCCAACACAAAAATACGCGAATACTCTTTTAGTGGTTCGATGTTTTTGTCAGGAATAACTGACTCAAGGGATGGCATAAATGCCCTGATGAAAGAGCGAACGTCAGTGACATGACCGACACCTCGTACCACAAATAAATAGCGTTCTGGTGCAACCATCCATGAGAAAGGTTTGATTTGTTCTAGCACTGCGGAGGCGACTACATCTTCACTAGATGCGGCAATTGCTACCGGAATTTTAATTTTAGCAATTCCTTTCGGCCCGAAAATACTACTCTCAATTGGATTAATTGCTAAGGCAAACTTGATCCGATCGTCTCGAAAATTGTAAGACTGACGTGGTAATTTCAAAGCCTCACATTGCAACAGCAACGAAGCATTGGTAGCATCAAGTCCTTGACTACATGCTTTAGTTAAATAGTCGAAATCGATCATTGCTCCTGCTAAAGCTAAAGCGGTATAACCGCCAAAGGAATGCCCAATTACGCCTACTTTCTGCACGTTCGCCAGACCTGGAAAGCGTCGTCCCAAATCATCTAAAATATAGCTAACATCTTTGGGTCGATCGATAAATTCGCTAACATCAAACATTTCTTTGCTCGAACCTGCCAACAGATTTTTAAACTTCTGTAAGTTACTCCCAGGATGCTCGACAGTGACCGCTAAAAAACCGTGAGAGGCGAGGTGTTTGGCGATCGCGGCAAAATGTTGGCGATCGGATGCCAAGCCGTGTGATAGGACGATTACGGGCGCAGGTTGGGACAATCCTTGCGGTAAATAAAAGTCAACCGTAAATTGACGACTGCGCCGAGCATCTTTCAAGATTTCGGTTTGCAATTTAACTGGATATGCGCCTGGATTAGCCAGATTTGCCATCGCGTTTGGCTCGATTTTTGGCTCAGATTGTGCCAACTCCGACGACAGTTGTTCGACACCAGAGATCGCGCTCTCAGTTTCCTTGCCGAGTTTGTCAATCTTGTTTGCTACCTCGAACCCTTTTTCCAAATTCAACCGCATTATCGGAGCGGGGTATTTTCGTAAGAAAGTGAGTAAAGATAGACCACTAGGATCTGCTGCGGCTGAAATTAATCCCGTCCGCATTGCCTTTGCACCATTCAAATTGCGCTGCGATTTAGAAGCGGATACCCGAACACTTTGAACTAGATCGCCTATGTATGTGAGAATCTTTTCACCAACCGCAGAATGAAAGAATTGAGATACTTGCAATGGGCTAAAATCTGAGTGGAGCTTCAGAAATTGACGGACATAATGACGATCCTTTGCTTCGATCGAACTTAGAAATGGTTCCAGTTCTTTGCCGACGCGACCTTGTTTGGCATAGATTTCCAATTCTTTGACTGGAATACCAAACTCGATCGGCCCGATCCCAAATTCAACTCGTTCGGCAGCCTGAACCGATCCAATCGTCGTTGAGATCGTCCAGATTGTCAGTAACACAAACCAACCAAACAGACTATTTTTCCTTGTCTGAAATGGTGATAATTTTGCTCGACAAGTTAAGGTGTTCATATTTTTAATAATTAACTCAAGTTGCTATCAATTGAAATGCCGCCGATTGAAATCGGGGCTAACATTGCAAAGTCCGCCTACGCGGACTACTGAATTGAGTCCGCGTAGGCGGACTTTGCATCATGAGCAGCGGTTTTAACCGCTGGAGTTGTTGATAACAAATTAGGTTAAATAATTAAATGAATATCAATTTAATTTCCACAGCTTAAAGTTCCTTCTTTTGTGCCACCAGCTTTATCTTTGACAACAATACTTGGTTGCTGTCCTGGATAACATCTAACTAAGATCCGGTCTTTATTCCGAGTTAAATATAAAACGTGGATGGGTTGACCATTTAGTTTGGCTAAGACCAGTTGTGGAGGCATCGGAGCCGTTGCGATGGCTGGTACTGTTGCCATTCCCACCACCGCTACCGCTCCTCCCAGCACCAATCGTGAAAAATGATTGCTAATTTCGCTCCATTTCATAAATGCAATGCGATAGCTTCGGAATTTTCGATATCACCCGTATTTTCGTCAAAATAAAGATCTCGATCTTCATTAGTCAAAATATGGTCACTATTGAGACTATTGTTTTGCTCTAAAATATCGTGAATAGTTGCATAATCACTGGCTGGAGCGATCGACTCTTTCCACGGAATAATAATCGCGTCAGTTTGGATCGATTGAACTAGATATAATGGTAAAACTTTAGGATTGCTAAACCAGCCAGCTTCGTCAACCAGAAAGCCTAATAAGCAGTTTTCGGATCGATCAAAGATTGGGGCAACAACAGTTTCAATTCTTTCACCGGAATCGGAAGCGACGACGGGTTTACCAATGATATCTTTTACTTTTAGCACGATCGTTATTTTCCTGGATGTGAGAAATTATTTATCTGAATAGTAGCAGTTCGATCGATAGAAACTAATCTACCAATAGAGATAAATTAAGTTACTTAGCCAGTACCCCATTAGAGAGATTATAAATTAGTTGGGTCGATTGTTGAACGATCTTAATGAAGAGCAGGGGTTTAGATCCTCATCCTAAACCCTTATCAATTATCAATTATCAATTAATTTAATGATGTGTCCATCTGGATCTTTGATGAGAAAGCTCTGTCCGAATTCGATATCTGACTCGGAAGCGGGGATAACCTCAGTTGGCAGGGGTGAAACTCGCTCGGCTTTTAGCTGCTGAATTTTAGAGGTTGAATTTTCCGTGATAATTGTTGTTTGACAGTACCATAAATCGCTTGGATGAGTATCAATTGGCATCGGTCGCCCAATATCTGGCTCTATATATTCCAATAGTTCAATGCCCAAACCTGCCGAGGCTTTTAAGCTACTAATCTTCACTTTTGCATGATAAATACCGCTCAATTTCTCTTGCTCTACACCAGAATTTTCACTCTGCTGTTGCAATTTCATCCCCAGTAAATCACAATAGAAAGCTAGACTAATAGCCGTATTAGCAACAACAATCGCGGTATGATCGATCCCTAGAAATAGCGATTTAGTTGAGCTTTGCCATTTTGGATCGCCTTTATCTGTTGGAAAATGAATCAATTCCAGATTATGACCGTCGGGATCTTTAAAGTAGAAAGATTCGATGCCGCCAGCAACTGGATTCCATGCTGGTAATGTTTGAGGATTGGGTGATGTTTGGGATACCCAATGATGGTGTAAATGTTGATAAGCTTGCTCCATATCTCGTACCACGATCACGATATGCTGGAACCAGCGATCGTTACTGCGCGAGTCTGGTGGAATTGGTCTACCTTTAGGTGTGATAAATTCAGTTAACTCAACTAATTCATCGCCCAATTGGAGCTTGACTATCCGCATCTGCACATCAGATAATCCATATAATCTATCTGTTTCAACGCCGGAAACTTGACGATCTGATATTTTTTGGTAGGGTAAAACGGTGGTGTAGAAATCGATCGATCGATCCATGTCAGCCACCGTCATTCCAATTGATTCAACCGCCTTAATCGGCATCATTTCAATCATGTACTTGATACCTGACCACCTGTAACTTCTAGAATTGCCCCAGTCACAAAGCTACTATCTTCAGATGCAAAATAAACATAAGTAGGCGCAAGTTCTTCGGGTTGTCCGGCGCGTTTCATTGCATTATCTTTGTCAAAATTGTCTACCTGTTCGGGGGTCATAGTAGATGGAATTCCAGGTGTCCAGACGGGGCCAGGAGCGACAGCATTAACCCGAATTTTACGTTTAGCTAGATTTTGGGCTGTGGCTTTAGTAAAGGCATTGATCGCCCCTTTACTAGCGGAGTAATCAACCAAGAATTCTTTGCCAATTAGACCGAGAATACTGCTGGTATTGATGATCGCACTACCTGCTTTGAGGTGAGATAGGGCAGCTTTGAGCAGGTAGAAGTAACCAAAGATATTGGTTTCCATCGTCTGGCGAAACTGTTCGTCAGAGATATCTTCGATCTCGAATTGTACTTTTTGATAACCTGCATTGTTGACCAAAATATCGAGATGTCCAAATCTTTCTACAGTGCTGATTACTGCTTGTTTGCACTGTGCTGAATCGCGAACGTCGGCTTTAATTGTCAGGCAATGTTGACCACATTCTTCTACTAATGCTTTGGTGATATTTGCATCATCGTCATGAACATTGTAAACGATCGATACATCGGCACCTTCCATCGCATAAGCGATCGCCACTGCCCGACCGATGCCCGAATCACCACCAGTAATTATCGCGACTTTACCTTGCAATTTACCAGCAGGACTGTAGTTTGATAAATCGCTATCTGGTTCGGGAATCATGTCTGCTTGGCTAGCAGGATAGGCAAGTGTTTGAGCGGGGATTTCTTCAGCAGTAGGACGAGATTCGGTAGTCATAGGAATTAGGCTTTAGGTATTGGGCTTGAGGTGAAGATTTTTGCTTGTACCGATGTGAACTTAACGTGAATTTCTCCTGTCGGAGAGGCTATTGCTAGGGCAAACGCTCCGCTACCGCCAACAGGTTAAGGATATTTGCTTCGTTCAAGTAACGCCAACGATTGAAATCGTGGCTAGTGTTGCAAAGTCCGCCTACGCGGACTAATATCCCAGTCCGCGTAGGCGGACTTTGCATCATGAGCAGAGACTTCAGTCTCTAGGCTCCTCTTAACCCGTTGGCGTAGACTTAGCAATTTTCGACCCTGACGGCGGTTAGTTGTGATTGGGCGTGTTGCAATCCTTGGAGAGCCGAACTTTTTTGCAATTGGGCGAGATCGTAAGCTGTTTTAGCTGTCTGTAATTGTTTGGGAGTGACTTTACCTTCTAAAGCTAGGGTCTTGTGGCGACTGTAGTCAGATTGGAACTTTTCTAAATTGGTATTAGTTTGAGCTAAATGCGCTTCCGATAGAGCAAGTGCCACTTGAGCGTCTTGGGTAGGGTTTTGAGCGATGCAAACATCGCCTTGTGTCGAAGCAATAGTTCTGGTATTAGCGATGTCTAGATTGGTGGACTTGGCTTGGACATAGCGATCTCCAGCAATACTTGCAATAATTATCCCGATCCCCAATCCTATCCAAATCGAGGCTGGTGGTTTTTTTTGTGCTGGTTTCGATCTATCTCGATCTAAGGCACATGTGAATCCATTTGTGGGACGAAATTCTGTGGTCATAATAATTCTCGATTAGGTTTGTTAGTGTGTATTTAATTAGATTTTTGCGCCGCCATTGGCACAAATTTCTTCACCTGTGATCCATCGCGCCTCTTCACTCACCAAAAATGCCACAACATCGGCAATGTCTTGGGGTGTACCCAGACGATTGAAGGGCGAACTGGCGGCGGCTTGCTGCTGGTATTCTGGTGATAAACGACCAAACATCCCTGGTACCGTTGGCCCAGGTGTGACGGTATTAACTGTGATATCTCGATCTCCCACCTCTTGTGCCATCACTTGGGTAAGTAGCTTGACGGCTGCTTTACTCGCAGCATAAACCGCTGTTCTGGCATTAGGATATAAGGTTGATGAAGAGGAAATATTCACGATTCTGCCACCATTGCCAATATGTTTGGCGGCTTCTTGCAAGGAAAATAAAACGCCACGAACATTCAGGTTAAATACCTGCTCGTAGTCTGCTTCTGTCACTTTTTCAATTGAGCCAGTTGAGCCAACAATTCCGGCATTATTGACCAAAATATCGAGCTTACCAAAATAGTCAAGCGTCTTGGCAAATAAGGTGTGAATATCGGCTACTTTGCTCAAATCTGCCTGAATGGAGACACTCTTACCGCCTGCATCGGAGATCGCGTCTACAACTTCATTCGCTGCCTGTTCGCTACCAGAATAGTTGACCACAACGTATGCGCCATCTCGTCCTAGTCGCTCGGCAATCCCGCGCCCAATCCCGCGCGATCCACCTGTGACGATCACTACTTTCCCCATTAAATCTGTCATATTAAAGATTTTCCGATGATGTTAAAAAAATGTTTGTCTGCTGTGGTTTCACGCTGAGGATATTCAGCCGTTCGATCAAAATATCTCCAACTCTCAAAGCATTCGCGATAATCGTTAAAGTTGGATTCGAGCCGATATTGGAAGGGAAAAAACTCCCATCGACAACATAGAGATTGTCAACCTCATGAGTCCGACAATTTGGATCTAGGACAGACGTTTTGGGATCGGTACCAAATCGACAAGTACCACACTGATGCGCCACCCAGCGTAAGGGAAATTTGCTGCGGTAGTAGCGTGAACCACTGTGAGGATCGATCGATTTCAAAACATCAATCCAGCGATCGACTAATCGATCGAATGACTCACTATTATTGTCGGTATATTCCAGCGAAATTTTATCCCTCTTTAGACGGATTCTATTATTTGAGTCGGGTAGATCTTCACCCATCAACCACCAATCAACTGAATGCAACGCCGCATCTGCGGGCGAAACATCCGCGTCTAGCTCCAGCGGTACACCATTTTCAAACATTTCTCGATTGACTTTGCCAGATAGTTGAATTTGTCCCATTGGGTAAGGAAAATCTGGTTCGCCCCAGTAGAAATCATTCACCCCCAGCGTTTTCTGAAATACCGTAGGGTTTTCTTTCGTCGTCATTTCAATTACTACCCCGCAATTATGTTTCATGAAATTGCGTCCTACCTGTCCCGAACTATTGGCTAATCCGTGCGGGTGCTGGCTATTTGTCGATCTCAATAGCAACGCCGCCGAATTAATTGCACCACAAGCAACCACCACGATATCCCCGCGAAACATCCTCATTTCACCAGCTATTTCGGTTTCTACCCCCGTAATTTCCCGCCCTGAAGCACTGGTATGGAGCCGTTGTACCTTGGCTTCGGTTAGTAGGGTAACATTTGGATATTCGATCGCTGGACGCACAGTTATTACTTCAGCATCGGCTTTGGCATGAACCATACAGGGATGTCCATCGCAGGTTTCGCAGCGGATACACTCGCTCAAAAACGGTTGAGCTTCGTTGAGTTTGATTGCCATTGGCAGGTAAAACGGATGCAATCCCTTCGCGCTCAAATCGTCGCTAACCGCTTGAATTCGTGGTTCGTGGCTGATGGGTGGAAAAGAGTATTCCCCAGTCGTCCACGGCTCGATCGGGTCTAGACCTCTTTTACCATGTACGTTGTAGAGTTGTTCGGCTTGAGTATAATAGGGTTCAAAGTCGGCATATTTCAGACACCATTCTGGCGAAATACCACCTTTGTGAATGACGGTATTAAATTCTGCTTCCCGTGCCCTAAATAACGTGCCGCCGAAAAATTTGGTGTTGCCACCAACCCAATAACCTGTAGCGGGATTAAGTTCTTGCTCTTCCTTATCCTGCCAGGTGCCAGCATTGTAGTAACGCCCTGCTGTCATCACCTCTGTCGGGTTCCAATTCGCCTTTTCTCTGGGTAAAAAGGTGCCGCGCTCTAGAAGAATTAGAATCTTTTTACCACTGGGGGCGAGGCGATGTGCTAGTGTCCCGCCACCTGCTCCAGTGCCGATGATAATGATGTCGTAATGTTCGGTCATCGCTCGACTCCTCTGATATACTGGTTCACAATAGAAATAATTGTTATGAAGGCTATCTGCAATGGTAGAACTACTCGAAAGAATCACAGTTAATCCTAAGCAGTGTGGTGGTCGTCCTTGCATTAGAGGTATGAGAATTCGAGTGTCGGATGTACTAGACTTATTTGCAGCAGGTCTAAGTGCGGAGCAAATTTTAGAAGAAATGCCAGATCTCGAAGCAAATGATTTGAAAGCAGCTCTTTTGTTAGTGGAAATTAGCGGAGATTGAAGGCGATGATAACCTAAGTTTCAACCGCTGACTATTCCTTGAACATCTAACTTTCCCTTCAATTTCGTAATTTCCCATTTCGTCTGCTCGCCCTCACGCCAAAAGCGTAAATCTACTGTAGCATCGCCCACATTTAGATGGGTAAGATGTAGATCTGGCAACCAGTCTGGCAGCACTGGCTGGACTTGTAACCGTCGATCGGGTGCATCGGCTTTTAGTCCCAACATGCTGCTAATCAACCACGGCATCGCGCCTGCTGCCCAGGCTTGGGGGCTATTGGCATCCACATAGGGAACGGGGAAATTTTCGGGTAGTCGATTACCTACGGTAGGCTACGCCAACGATCGAATCTGTTCCTTATTACCATCCAACCCCAGACAGTAAAACCCCTCATCTGCCATCCAGAATCGAGTATTAAACCGATCGAACAGCGCATCCGCTTTCTGCCGCAGCACTCCAGCGCGTTCTGGTTGACCGCGAACATCATATAGATCTGCGGCAAGTCGCCAAGCAAAATAGACCTGTCCCTGAGTCTCACACAGGGCAATCGGCGCATCTACGATCGTTCCATCTGCCGCCCGAATTGCGTCCCCCGAATCCTTCCAACCTTGATTCTGGATGCCCTCTGTCGATCGGCTCAAGTACTCGACAAAACCATCGCCGTCGAAGTCGCCAGATTCATCAATCCAGTTCAAAGCCTTTGCTAGAGGGGCATCACAGTCAATACTTCTCGGTTAAGCCAAAAGCAGGTAGATTAGGGGTGAATCTTGAATAGGCGAGGGTCAGACTATTGCAACTAAAAGAATTCTCACTAATCAATCCAATCATCGAATCATCCGAAGTATTGAAGGCAATTGAAAC
>JANYIT010000215.1 GCA_025358725.1 Chamaesiphon sp. GL140_3_metabinner_129_sub | reverse complement strand
TTTCAATTGCCTTCAATACTTCGGATGATTCGATGATTGGATTGATTAGTGAGAATTCTTTTAGTTGCAATAGTCTGACCCTCGCCTATTCAAGATTCACCCCTAATCTACCTGCTTTTGGCTTAACCGAGAAGTATTGAGTCCGCGCAGGCGGACTTTGCAGCACTAGCCACGACTTCCAGTCGTTGGCACTCCTCATTTTTAATCATCAGCACAAATATTGTTACCAATCCCAAAAATATTTTGAGGATCTGTATTTTTCTTGACTTGGCGAAGCAATTCGATACTCGCGATCGATTGAGTCTCTTTAATAAATTCAGATCGAATTTTACCAACACCATGATGATGAGAAATAGATCCACCATTTTTAATGATAGTTTTGCGAAGGTAATGTTCGATCTCGCTACAAATTTTGGCGGGATTAGCAACTCCTTTGGTATAAATCCCCATCATAAAGTAGAGACAAACTCCAGTATGATAGGTTTGACTGATGCGGTAGGAAAGATAAGGTTTACCAGGTAAATTATATTGTTGGTGTTGTGCCTGAAAATCTGCGATAACGCTAGCGCATACTTGATAAATTTTATTCCAAGGGACAGAGGTTTCAAAACTTTCGCCGAGAATATCTAAGGTAAAGAAAAAGTCACGAATATAAGCGATCACGTAAGTCAACATATAGCCTCGTCGTCCATTTTCGGCACCCGCAGGTAATCCTTGAAATTGCTTGGCTAAGGTGTAAATATGCTGTTGTTGATAAGCTACTTCTCGATCGGTACCTTCCATTACCAAGGTTGCTGCTACCATTCGATCGGGTTGAAATTTTTTCAGTTTTAATAGATATAATTTTTTTAATCGATCGATCGTCCCTTTTAAACCAGTCATTTTTGGCTTGAGAACTTGACCAAATCGAAACTGATGATTATCTACTAGTCGAATACTCGCAGGCAAACAGCCGCTGTGAGCTAGTCGATCCAAGAATTGAACCCCCAGCTCAAAATTAGGAAATACAATCGACCCATACTGTTTTAGCTGGGGTAGGGGATATATTTTAATCGTTGCCTTGGTAATTAGTCCCAAATTTCCTTCACTACCAAACAACAAAGTTTGTGATTGCAGCCCCATCGCTACTCTAGGTAGCCCTTGGCTTTGGGCTAAGACTCCACTGGGTGTAATCATCGTGATATTTTCGACAATATTTTCGATATTTCCATACCGATTTTTCTTCATCCCACTAGCATTTGTCGCAATCCATCCGCCCAAAGTTGAGAACTCCAAACTATCGGGTTCGTGTCCACAGGTAAACCCTTTTGCTTGCAAAATTTCCTCAAGCTGTTTGCCCGTAATTCCAGCTTGAACGCAGGCTTGAAGATTTTCGGTGTCGATCCATTCGACTCGATTCATCCGCCGCATATCGACAGCAACCATCATTCTCGTTTCGCGTTCGGATAATTTCAACGCACAACTAACATTTGTGCCGCCACCAAAAGGGATGAGACAAACATTATGCTCGATCGCTAACTGAATTAACTGTTGTGCATCTGATTCTGATTCACAATAAAATACCAGATCGATGGTACGTTCTAAGCGATCGTAAAGAACTGGATAAACTTCATCAAAAGCATTTTGACCATGACTATGTAGCAATCTTTCTACATCATCAACTGTATATTGATCTGAGGGAAATAATTGACTGACTGCCTGATAAAAATCTCGATCGAGTGATGGCGGATCGATGAATTTTGGTTCGATTTCTGGTCGATAATTACCTGACTCAATCTTAATCCCTAATTCTTGTTGAACATGAGCTAATAAGTACGGCATTTGATAGCCCGATAAATCGTATCGATCGCCTGTCAGGGTTACAGTCAGATCGTCATTGATGATAAAATGAGTATCAGCAAATCCCCACTGATGTTTTTTAGCAGTATCTAAAGATTGATTTGTCAGGTTGTCGATCATCTTGTTGTTGATTGTGAAAATATTATTCTAGATTATTACTATTTTTCAAATCTGCCATAGCAGTACTCACTCGATCGATAATTGATTGATAGAGTTGATTTCGTTCTTCCTTACTAACTTGATTTTGTTGATCGGGAAATTCTAAAGGCACCCCGAAACTAACAGTAATTGGATATCTTTGAGGAAATCGACTACCTTTAGGTAAAGCCTGATAAGTACCAGAAACATAGGCAGGAATGACAGTTACTTGTAATTGCATTACCAACATACCTAACCCAAGTTTCAGTAGTTGCATTTCTCCTGTCGCAGATCGTGTCCCTTCTGGAAAGAATAGAATATACTTTTTCTCAGCGATTGTCGTTTGACAAATCTTCAAACAATCCAAAAATTTTCCTCTGCGTTCAAAGGGAATCATATTAAAGAAATATCGATAAAACCAGGCTTTCCAAGTACGATCGAAAAAATAATCTTTAGCCGCCAAACTATATACAGATTTCAGGTGCTTACCATGCGCTGCAATAATTGCCGAACCATCGAGGTGACTGACATGATTCGCCACGATTAAATAACCTCGATCCTGCGGCAAATGTTCAAGTCCCTGACATTTAAGTTGAAAGTAGTAGCGATAAACAATTCTACCACCGTTCCAGATTGCTGTTTGAAATACCTGCTGAAAAATATTAAAGACTTGCAACCATTTTTTATCCACGATCGATCCAATATCTCTAAACTTTAAATAATTAAGTTATGACCACTATAACTCAATCTAAATTGTCAGTTCCACTATTTTCCAACCTGGTAGCTGCTACTTGGTAGCATTATCCTCTCCAGTCATTCTATGATATTCATAGCTCTGTGATGACTACCACAGCACAAATCTTTCAACAACTTCAGCTTGAAGTTGCCAACTTAGCCATACTATCTTTACCTACACAAATAGTTTATTGAATGGAAACTCCGACTAAAAAATCAGACTTTGTGTTAATTCCTTACATGAAGAGCAATGACATTCGAGCAACTTTTCAAATCCTAAATACGATTATTCCTTATCTATTTTTATGGCTTCTAGCAGTTAAGGCTGCGGCGATCTCTATGTGGTTGCTGCCGCCTATCATCATTCTACTGACACTATTTTCAGTTCGATGTTTTTCGCTGATGCATGATTGCGTCCACTATTCACTATTCAGTTCAAAAAAAGTTAATAAGTATGTAGGTTTTGGACTCGGTATCATCAATGCGATGTCTCAATATTCATGGGCGAGAGGTCATCTTTATCATCACAAAACTAATGGTGATTGGGAACGAGATGGTGGCTTTGCCTCATTTCTCTCTACTGAGGAATTTGCTCGACTCAATACTGTCCAACAGCGGCGGTATGAATTGCTGAGACAGCCATTGATGGCTTTACCTGGAGGTTTCTTGTATCTGGCGATCGCCAATAGACTTACACTGACGATCGGAATTTACGATCTAATTGGTCATCTATTTACTTGCCTCAACCAAAATCCCCGCATGAGTTTATCGAAAATTATTTCTACTCACAAGTCCAGAATTTGGCAGTCAACTACTGAATTTTGGGATTTACTTCTAAGTAATATTTGCGTAATTAGTAGTTGGATTATTTTGAGCTATTTTCTAGGAGCGGGTTTCTTTTTGGGCGTTTATTCGATCGTCCTAACTCTAGCTGGTATGCTGTTTATCTGTGTCGCTTTTGTTCAGCATAATTTTGAAGGTTCTTATGCTCACCAAACAGCAGGTTGGGATTATCTAACTAGCGCGATCGATGGGAGTAGTTATCTAGAGTTACCCACAATTCTCAAGTGGTTTTCTGCAAATATCGGCTACCACAATATTCATCATCTATCTGAAAAAATCCCGAATTACTATCTCGCCGCTTGTCACCAGCAAAATATTCACATCCTCTCAAATATCAAAACGCTACACATCGGTGATGTACTTAGCTGTTCTAAGTTTATCCTCTGGAATGCTACCTCACATCGTCTGGTTTCGATCGCCTCATTTCGTCAAGGTACCCTAAAACCTAATTCCCCCCAAACTGTTAGCATTAACACAGAGCATATATCTGAGCCATAATTAGATCTGATTGGCGAGTACATCCAAGCATTTTAGCCGTATCTGTTAACCCTCCAAAATCTGGAGTTGCTTCAATCAGAGTAGCACCTGGAATAACGGCTTTGATAGTAGAGAACACACTAGAAATAGCCTAAACAGCCGATGATGCTTCACGAATAAAATCTAGGGCAATACAGTCTTGTTTTCCAATGCCAATTAATGATAGTAATTATGTCTCAGCAGTTCGATCCTTGGATCACCGATGATGGTTCTTATACTTTTTTCTCGGAGGAGTTTGGGCAGACTTTTCATAGTAGGTATGGGGCAAAGGAAGAATCGATCTTTAAATATGCCATTCCGACTTTATTAGCCAAGAAAGCTAGTCGTGGGCATTTGCGACTATTAGATATTTGTTATGGATTGGGCTACAATACTGCCGCAGCATTAGCGACTATTTGGCGATCGAATCCCAATTGTACCGTCGAAATTATCGCCCTCGAACTCGATCAAACTGTCCCAATTTCAGCCATCGAACATCATTTACTAGCCGATTGGGAAGAGCCGATTCCACAACTATTAGCTCGATTAGTCCGCGAGGAAACGATCGATACACCTAGATTGACAGCCCAATTAATTCTTGGTGATGCCCGCAAAACGATCGATCGAGAATTTACAGCCGATGCGATTTTTCTCGATCCATTTTCACCACTTTCTTGTCCCCAGTTATGGACGGTAGAATTTATCGATCGAGTGGCTAGATGCTGTGCGTTAGATGGAATAATTGCCACATACTCATGTGCCGCAGCAGTAAGATCTGCCATGATTCAAGCCGGGTTATCGATCGCCGATAGTATTCCCGTTGGGCGAAAAGCACCAGGGACAATTGCTAGTTTCAATCCAGAACTATTACCGCCATTATCACCACAAGAATTAGAACATCTCCAGACACGCGCTGCTATTCCCTATCGAGATCCCACCTTATCAGATTCGATGGCTGAAATCTTCATGCGGCGTGAATTGGAGCAGGTTGATTGTGGATTAGAAACTACTTCGCAATGGAAGAAGCGATGGCGGAGAGTTAGTTGAAAGTTGCGCGTAACTCCTGTCGGAGAGGCTGTGCCTACGGCAGGCTACGCCAACGCCAACGCCTGTTCCCCGACGGTTTAGCGCAACAAGAGAGAAAGCGAATTAGCTCTAGTACTAGACGGCACAATTAAATCAACCATTGTATCTGTTCTATCTCTTCTCTCCCATCTCCCATCACCCATCTCTTCCCGAAATAGTACTAGGATTTACGCCGCCTTTGTACTAGATTATCTACTCAACGTGCGTAAAAATCGACCTAAACTGGCAAATACACCAGGGGATTTGGTAGGGGTGGAACTATCCCCTGGTGTTGATGGCATCAGGATTGCGTCTAACTCATCGCCAACGGGTTTCTGGGGGCATTCAGCCAAGAGAATATAATCATCATCCTGTTCGAGCCATACCTGCCATTGAGCAGGATAACAACGGTAGATGGCGGCTGTTTCCAGGGGTTTGATATAGTAGGCAGAGGTAAGCGTCGTCAGAAACCTGTCGCGCAGTTGTCTGGCTGCATAACCGATACCCACAATTGCCGCATCTTCCAGTCTAGGTAAGAATAAGATCACTGGACGATCGCCTGCAACATTACATAACTTTTCTACCTGTTCGACTTCTACGGCTGAAGGTTCGATCGCAATGAATAACTGATCTTCATCCTGAATTTTATCCGTGATTGGCGATCGACTACTACCAAGATCGTCGATCTTAAAATTGATATCTTCCCAATCCCGTCGGGCTAAGGCTGCGGCTCCAGTATCACTAAATAATACTTTGAGCGTATTGCCGCGATCGCTAAATGATTCGATAAATTGCCGTGCCAAATTCATCGACTTGAGTTCGGGAATTAAAATCTCGACGGTAATCCGTTGATGTCCCGCAGCAATAGCGGCAATCGTCGCAGTTTGAGCTAAGGCGATCGATTCTTCGAGAGTGGTTGGTAGTGTTGACATGAAGCGTGGGAAACTAATTCTACTTATTAGAGTACAGCTCGATCGAGCATTGGCATAGCCTCAATGACACAAATCGTCTCACTCACTAAAGATATTTACCAAATTTTGTTGACTGGATATCGATCGAAAACTTTGGTAAGGGATCTTCAAAACCTTCATGAATTTCACCCATCCCAGCATGTAGCCCAAAGACACGAGGTAATTTATCCTGTGAATCGTTACTTTCCGCAGCTTGTTTAGTAGCCAAAAAGTCGCTGATTTCATCGACTGTCTGCTGTTGTGCTAAAGAGAGCGATTTCACTTTAGCCAGTGTTACCTCAGCCAAATTTATAGTTTGAGCTGTCATGGTATTTCCTCCATTACGCTTGATATCAATATTATAAAGTCTAAAATTCGATAATTTTAAGACTCGACATCACTCACATCTGTCTGAAACTTCATCTGCGCCCAAGTTAACTGTTTCACCTTCGCCACATCACCATGACTTGCAGCTTCCTTCAAATCTCGCTTCTCGTGAGCGATAGCAATTGCTTCTTCCTTCGATCGAGAGCTACTATCAAAACACTTCTCTAGGTTTTCAAACACCCCCCGCCGCGATTTGGTGGCGTGTTGACGTTCGGTGTCGAGTAATTTCGTCATCAATTCTAGGTGCATGGCATCATCGCTACAGATTTCCTGCAAAATTGACCATTCATCATTACCTAATAGTTTCTTTTCCTGAATCCGAGTATCTTTAAAAGGTTTGCCCATGACTTCCTCATAAATGCGGGGTAAACTATCATCAAATTCATGTTTTTCCTCCAACCAAATTCGCCTGATTTCTCCTAACTCCTCCTCGGTAATTAGAGTTATATCCTGCATGTCTAGCGGTGCAGTTTGCCGAATTTGTATCTGCGCCTCTAATACTCGTCGCAACCAATGTTCGCGCCAGAACTTAGTATATGGCCCAGGAATTGGCACCACTTCAGTTGTGTTTTTATTTTCTTTAGACTTACGCTCAAACAGCTCAACTTTACCATATATCCGGCGAAAATCTCGCTTGTCTCGATCGTCATAAATATCCAATTCATTCCGAATATCTAACAACGGTTGCAACCATTCTTTATCCTCATCATTTTGAATCATCGCCTCCATCGACTTGTCTTTACTCACCAACGTACACACCCAACAACCAAAGCGAGAATCACCACAACTAGGTGTAGATGTATCGACTACCAATGGACATTCATTATCCGCAGTTGCTCCACGATATAGCGTGAATAAATCCTGATTATTTCCACCCCAAGGATTAGGAAATTGCATCAAATACATCCACACCTCGTCAGTCCGCCAATCCTCGATCGGACTATAGATGAGAGAATTTGGTAAACGACCATTAGGGCTGAGATAATCTCTTACTCGATTCTTCTCATGCTTTTTCATCGTCATTGCACGTTTGTTACTTTCTGCTTTGCGGGTACCTAAAACTAAAATAGTTTCACCATTTATCTGCACCATTTCACGAATAAATCGATTGGCAGGACTAATCTTTAATCGATCGGTACACCATCGGAATCCAATCCTAGGTGCTGGATAGCCCTTACCGATTAAATTACTCCAGAATGTATCTTTAATTATAGGTTTGAGTAAATGTGCCTCGATCGGTAATTGTAGTAATTCTGCCTTGATTTTTATCTGTTCGATGCAACGACGAACCCATGTGGAAACTATCGGATTTTCTACTAGCGTATCTGTAGTGATTACATAAACCTTTTTCTTTCTCTTTTCAGGTGGTAATATCGCGATCGCATTCCATACAAGCTGTAAAATAGTACTAGAATCTTTCCCCCAAGATACTCCTAAAATCCACGGGACACTATCGCTGCAATAAAGTTCTTGAATTTCAATAGTTAACTTATTAACATCTTCTATGAAATCCGCGACACTGCGCTGTTCGATCGGTAGTGTGGTAGCTTCTGTCATATGAGATCGTCTCTAAATATACATTTTTGCAGCAATGCAAATAGGTGAGTTGTAAACAACTCACCATTAACAGTATATCAATAATTAGAGCAATTACTAATTTAAAGTTATTCCGGTTTCTTTTTCTATTTCAGCGATCGTCAATTATAGGCTGGATCTTCGACTATCACACTTTAAGCTCGTTCGGCTAAAAATAGAGAACTATCCCCACCGTGGATTTTAATTTTCCCTTCTAACGTATCATTATCTTTTTCTCCTGTTACAAACTCGACGATCCAAATCCGCGATCGATCGTCGAAATCAACACTAAATTCTACCTCACAACTCAACTGGCGGCGATCGGATTTTCTTAACTTGTCACGAATGAAACCCGACGTTGGCGTAAGCCTGCCGTAGGCACAGCGTCTCGCAGAGAATGAGTTACGCGAGCCGCTTCATGAATTGCCCCTACTACCGGTGATGAGTTGATATTTAGTGAGGTTATTCTCGTTTTTCTACCACAATTGTCAGATGAGCAACCATCGCTCCGATCGATCCCACCGCAGCCATAATCGGGAAGAAAGCCGCACTGATGACACCGCCAACCACACCAACAGTTAAGGGGATTTCAATTAATATATGCCCCTCTTCATTTTTGAGAATAATTCGCCGAATATTACCTTGATGAACGAGTTCTTTGATTTTTGCTCCGAGGGCATCACCATTAATACTAAATTCTTCTACGCCGATCTTTTCTGCTGTTTTTACTTCATGCTCTCCAGTTACTAATTCAGATTGAATTATTTCGACATTTTCTTGAAAGTTATCATTTGGTACGTTCATGTTATTAATTCCTATTATTGGCTATGTTTGCAAATTAGCTAAAAATCTAGAGAAAATCAGCAGCAAACTGAGAACGAGTAGTTGGTTGCTGCAATATTAATCCCTCACCGCCTAACGGATGGTTAAGATCGATCGATTGTCCTCCAACAGAGATGAAAACTTTTTGATTGGGATCGAGGCTGGTAGATGTATAAATCACCTGTGCGACTCGATAAATCATCGAGGTACAGTGAGGACAGATCCCCGACTGCTCGGAGAAGTCGGGGATCTAGCGTATCCTAAGCCGCCATCTGCGGTTGTGCGCCACCAAATTTCCAGAGCAATATCACACCCAAACCGAATAGATTAATCAGGAAAACTACTAAGCCGCCCAAAAACGGAATTAATGCCAGAACTGTCAAGATCGCCAAACCAATTAAGAACTGCTGTGTTGCTGGCTGCATCGCATTTTTATCCAAACGTTGCCCGACAAATAAAGCCACACCGAGGGAACCTACTAAAGAGGTAACAACCGCACTCAAACTCAATAGTGGAATCAGCGGAATCCCAATCAATGTAACCGCCAAAAACACAGTGCCAAAGAGAATGGCAAAAATCCCCCCAATTCCCCATAGTGCCGTCAAACTGGGCTGTTGACGCAATTTTTCCGCTAAGTCTGGCAAGAACGGCGGGCTAGATTTCAAGATAAGCAGTCCGAGAATGGCGGCTACGACAGCAGCACAAATTCTAAACATCGCACTGAAAAAATACTGAGCAAAAAAGCTTTGTCTTCCATAGGAGCCGTACATCATCCCATGTCTGTCACTAAACGTCGCCTTCTCGCCACCAATTATCGCCCCTGGTTCCTGAATAATTTTGCCACCAAAAGAGTAAGCATCACCATCTACCCGCGCTCCTGCTTTGAGAATAATATCTCCACCAAAAGCGATCGCCGTATCCAAAACTCTAGCATTCGGTAATACCGTCACACTCCCACCAAAAGCACTAGCATTTTCGACAGTTTGGTTCGCTGGAACACTCACGCTGCCACCAAAGCGAACTAGGTTAGTATTATTGATATTAATATCAGTCTGCGCTAGCGCATTTCCAGCAAAGATCAAACAAATGGTGGCTATAAATACCAAAATTAATTGTTGCCATTTCATAGATTTTATCCTTGCTAATACTAAGATTAAGTGAATACTCCTCATAGTATTAAAAAAAGATGAGGAACCTGTGAGGAAAGTTATCCTTTAAGTAATTTTAATCATTAGCAGTGTATTAAGGAGTGCTGGTAATCCTCCAGCTCTGTCCAGAAATGTTGTCACATTTTGCCATCGTCAGCTTATTATTTCTACCGTCATTGAGAACGTTTAAACAATTACTTGCACCTGTGAGCGCATTCGTCACAAAAAAATAGCCGGAATTGCTAGGAAGTGTCTTGCTCGGTGTAACGCTCCAGAATTGTCCAGGCAGGCTGTCACATTTAGCCATTGTTACTTTATTATTTTCGCCGTCATTAATAATATTTAGGCATTTATCCATACCTGTGAATGGAGTCTGCAACTGATAAGCTTGAGGATTTTTTTCACTAGCTGTCATGCTCCAGCGTTGTCCAGCGACGTTGGCACACTTAGTCATCGTCAATCGATTATTTTTACCGTCTTCGATAATGCCTAAACAACTATCTGCGCCTGTAAGTGTATTTCGCAATCGGTTTTGCTTGACCTGAGCATTAACTCCATTAGCAAGTAGACTAACTAATATTATTGGTAAAATAACGATGAGCTTTTTACTTTGCATACAAATATCTATTCCTTAATTGCATCTGTATTTTACCAATTGGATCCAGATGATATCCTCTATCAAATGGGTGATTTTTGGAAAGATTGATCGAATCAATAGGTAGAGATATATTTAACCCCAAGTTATTTAGGAAGATCTCCTCCATGCAATGTTAAGATTTAATTGATATTGATCTATTTTCCTAGTCGAGATAATGACCAATTCCCAGCAACATGCGCGAGAAATCCTCGACAGATTAGCATTTATAGAATTCGATAAATGTTCGGAAATAGATCTAAATTTCAATCATTTACCTGCTGTTGCTGGTATTTACGCGATCCGTCACAGAACAGATGGACTGCTATATTTGGGTAAGACAAATAATCTGAGTACGCGGTTTAAAGGGGGACACAAGGCATTTACTTGGGCGTGGCTCGATCTCTACATTGCTAGCGATGTGAGGATCGCAATTGAAACACTCGACCGATGGGGAAATTCAGCGTTATTATTAGAACTAGAAGCAATTTTGCTCAGAGCAACCGAGCCGCCATATAACGTTAAGATTCCGATGGAGCGTTAAGCTATGCAATCGCAGACTTTAGAACAACTTACACCTAACGCAGCTCAAACGATCCTGGCAAATTTGCCAGAACGGATTAGGATGGCATTTATAGATCGAGCTGCTGAAATTAACTACCCAGTTGAGGCATTGGTAGAGATGGCTTTAGCTGGTTATCTGGATAGTGAATCGATCGGATTCGTAGATTGTAAACCGAATCGCGGTCGAGGTTAATTTATTCAACTCTGTCTTGTCGTTTTTTTATTCAGGGGGAACCCCTGAATAAAAACACCGCAAATAACCCACCCATTGAGATCGAACTGCTGGTGAACCGTACCAAATCCCTGAAGTATTTGGTGAATGTTTAACACCCTCAATCGTAATATTTTTTGCACCAGCTAAATGTGCCGCAGTGACGGGGGTAATTCCATCACCCCAAGTATTTCCTTCGCCACAAGTTATTTGATAGCTAAGATAAGCCAAGTAATGACCGAGCTGTTTTTTGCCATAAATTGATTTACCCGCAACACAAATATATTTTACCTCTGGATAAAATGCGCCTGGATAATTATCGTTAACAAAATCGAGGTTTTTCTTTGTCCACTTTTCACAACTAATCTGAGGCGTACCTAATGTAATCAAAGTGGCGATTTTAGCTCTAGCATTCCATAAACCTACCGTATCAGCAGTGACATCACCATAAATTGTATAGGGTATTTCTCCCATATAAATTCGACTAATCCACCCTCCGGCTGAATGTCCAATCAGATTAATTTGCTGGCTATTATTGTCTGCTAAAGCTGCATTGACAGTTTGACTAAGTTGTCGCAAAATCGGCACCATCGATCGACCGCCGAGTGTTGGGAGCCAATCTAGTTTTCGTAGTGGTACCGTCGTTGTCGGCGTACCTATTGCGGTTAAAGCCTGTTGAAGTGGCAGATAGGCATCGGCACTTTCGAGGTAGCCAGGTAATATAACGGTGGGTAACATTCAAATAAGTCGGATCGATACAAAAATAGTCGGAAATTTAGCCTGATTTTTTGATTGTAAACCTAATCGAGATCGAGGTTAGTTCGATTCAACAATTACTCCATCTAGCATCCGAATTATCCGTTTTGTTCTAGCTGCAACATTAGCATCATGAGTAACGATCGCGATCGTTGTACCTTGTTGATTTAGCTCTGTCAGCAAATCCATAATCTCCTTAGAAGTAGTGGAATCTAATGCGCCAGTCGGTTCATCGGCAAGGACTAAGGCGGGATGATTGACTAAGGCACGGGCGATCGCCACCCGCTGTTGTTGTCCGCCTGAGAGCTGATTAGGGCTATTCTGAAGTCGATCTTTCAAACCGACTTGGACTAATGCTGCTGTTGCTTGTTCTACTCGTTGCGACTTATCGACATCGGCATAAATCATCGGTAGCATCACATTCGAGAGAGATGTGAGCTTTGGTAAGAGGTTGAATTGTTGAAATACAAACCCGATATATTGATTGCGGATATCGGCAAGTTCATCATCATCGAGGGTAGTCAGATCTTGCCCTGCTAAAAAATATTGTCCACTGGTAGGTCGATCGAGACAACCGATAATATTCATTAGGGTTGATTTTCCCGAACCCGATGCCCCCATAATCGCCACATATTCGCCCTCTTCGATCGACAAATTAATCCGTTTGAGGACTGGAACATCGATCGTCCCTAAATGGTAAGTTTTAGTAATATCTTTGAGCGAAATCATGCTTGTCATAGTTATTAAATGCCAACGATTGAAATCGTGGCTCATGTTGCGAAGTCCGCCTACGCGGACTGAGATCTTTAACCCGCGTAGGCGGGTTTTGCATTCCGTTCGCGGAGCGTCTGCCTTAGCAGAGCGGCGATTTCAATCGCTGTGTTGTGCGGCGATAGTCAATTAATCCCCATGCAGTGCCAAGATCGGGTCTAATTTAGCCGCATTACGGGCAGGAATACCGCCCGCCAATACCCCAACAATCAGCGAAAAAACCTAGCACCACCGACAATAAAGACACCACAAAGGGGAATTTAAACACGGTGGCGGCGGTAAAAGCGATCGCGATACCCAAGCCGATCCCGATCGCCCCACCAATACTCGAAATCACGATCGATTCCATCAAAAATTGATTTAGAATCGCGCCGCTAGTTGCCCCGACTGCCTTTCGCAAACCGATTTCGCGAGTCCGTTCCATCACCGAAACCAACATAATATTCGCGATACCAATCCCACCGACAATGAGTGAAATTCCGGCGATCGCACCGATCATCAGCGTAAATGAACTCATAATACTCGTGAAGGTATTAATGATATCCACTTGATTGGTAACGCGAAAATCATCCTCTTTGGGCGGGCGAATATTATGGCGCAGTCGGAGTACATTCGTCACCTGAAATTGCGCAGCTTCAAGCTGATCGGCATTACTAGATTGGAGCAAGAAACCATTAATAGCAGTACCTGTGAGCGAATTGTTACCGACAATTTCGGCAGACATATTAGTCAGTGGTATATAAATAATGTCATCGGCATCTTGCCCGCCGATCGATCCTTTCGACTCCATTACACCGATAACCTGATAATGTTTGCCCCGCACCCGAATATCCGCACCGATCGGATTTTCGGCTGGCGCGAACAAGTCATTCCAAACTTTGGAACCAAGAATAACAACTGGTTTGGCGATATCTAAATCCTCCTGACGGAAAAATGTCCCTAGTTGCGTATGGAGATTTCTCACCACTGGCAGGTTCAAATCCGCTCCCAAAGCAGTTGTAGCAATATTGATATTGCCCCGCACCACCTGAATATTCCCGCGTTGTAGATATGCAGCCACCGCTGTAGCTGCGGGGACTTGCTTGGCGATCGCCTGAGCATCTTCCCACGTCAAAGTACTAGCAGAACCAGCCCCCTGACTAATCCCGCCCGTTCGCGCCGATGCTGCCGAAACCTGGAGGATATTAGTACCTAATGCCTCTATTTGTAACTCGGTGGATTTTTGAACTCCCTGACCGATCGAAGTAATTGCAATCACAGAGGAAATTCCAATAATTACACCCAACATCGTCAATCCGCTGCGGACTTTATTACTCCATAGGGTTTCGACTGCCATCAGAAATATTTCCAGCAGTGATATTTTGCGTTTAGTACCGCGGGAGGGACGAATTAAGGATTTGTCGGGTAAATCCCCTCCTCGGAGGGGTGCCCGCAGGGTGGGGTGGGTAGATCTACGCATGATTCAAGTATCCATAAATGGTAGTTTCTAAGTGTGTAATTTCCGGCTACCGTCCACGCCCACCACCCCCACCTGTAATCGAAGTAACCTTACGAGTTCCGGCTGGAAAACTGAGTAAAACCCGTTCATCCCCAGTCAAACCAGACTTAACCTCAGTCTTGTCATTAACAGTCGTCCCCACCACGATCGGCATAAATACCGGATCGCCGCCTGGTTTCGAGACAAATACACCCTGAGCGTTTGCCTGTTGAACGATCGAAGCCGTCGGCACAATCAGCACCTGATTCAATTCACCAGCTTGGAAATCGATCGTTACATTCATCCCCTCGTGCAGCAGTTTTTGGGGGTCAGCAACCGCGACTTTTACTTCAAAACTAGTTACATTTTGCGTCACCAATGACTGGGTGGCAACTTGGGTCACTTTGCCTGTAAAGGTTTTGCCGGAATAAGCATCGACTTTGATCGTCGCTACCTGCCCGACGCGGATTTGAGCGATGCTGGCTTCGGCTACCTGTGCCACGATTTCATTGGTGGATGCTAGGGACAGAATCGAAGATGAGGTTGCCGAAGTCACCGCACTACCTGCCGTCGTTGGAGTTACAAAAGCACCTGGATCGGCATATTTACGAGCGATAATCCCCGCGAAGGGGGCGCGAATTACGGTATCGTCAATACTGCGTTGGACGATCGCGACTGCACCTTGGGCTGCCATTACCTGAGCGCGGGCTTGGGCGATATCTTCAGGACGAGATCCAGCTTTGAGTAGATTTAATGCCTGTTGGCGTTGGTTGAGGATGCTTTTAGCTTGGGCGATATCTTCGGGGCGAGAGCCAGCTTTGAGTAAATTCAATGCTTGCTGGGCTTGGTCTACTTGTGCTTGGGCACTATCATGAGTCGATCGAGCCGTGCTCAAAGCTTGTTGAGAAATGGCTCCCTGTGCTTGTAATTTTTGAGTGCGATATAAGTCTTCTTGAGCTTGTCTGTGGGTGACTTGAACTTTATTCAAGTTGGCTATAGCTCCCGCGATATCTTGCGATCGATTTCCCGCAACTAGCTTTTGCAAACTGGCATTGGCTTCATCAACCTGAGCCTTAGCTCCAGCGATATCTTGCGATCGATTCCCTGCGATGAGCTTATTCAAATTTGCCTGAGCAGCGGCAAGGTTGCCCTGAGACTGAAGCAATTGCCCTTGAATGTTTGAATTGTCCATATAGGCAACGATCTGCCCTGGTTGGACAAAATCACCTTCTTTGACTAGCAACTGCTTCAAAACCCCAGAGGTTTTGGGACTGACATTGACCGAACTTTCGGGTTGCACGGTACCATTGGCAGATACCAAGACTGTCAAATTGCCCCGCGTGACTGATGCTGTTTGAATCTTGTTCTGCGCCCGCTGTTTCGGGACAGTTACTAATTGGTTGTAGCCAATATAGCTACCAATACCAATCAGCGTAATTGCCACCAGCAAACCCATCAACCATTTATTGATTTTTGGTCGTTGGCGGAGATTCTCTTGCAAAGAATCGATACCTTTTTTTAAATTCAAGCTAATACTCAACATTTTATCCTCAAATTTCGGTATCGATTTAATCTCCTGAAATTAGCGACGCATTCGACGATTTACTTCTTGACTGACTTGAACATATGTTCTGAAACCACGTCGTTGCAATCTGTTAGCAGCTCGATCGGCATCGCGACGATTTGGATGAGGGCCTTCTAAAGTCCACTGCCTGTCGCGAGGACTGCGATAATAAACAGAAAACTGTCGGTCGCGATTTTGGTTGCGCCGAAATTGGGATATTAACACATTAGTTTCCCCAGATAAATTCGGGTTAACTGTTTGGGTCTCCAGTGCATTTGCCGCAGCAGGTATATTTACTAAAAAGCCCGTAAATACCAGTGAAAGTAAAATTATCTTGTTCATAAAAACTCCTTGCTTAACCGACATTTTGATTCTACGAATAACATGTGAGTTTCTTGTGAGTAAAAAGATTAGACTGATCGTCTAATTCCTATAGAAATTAGGGAGATTTTCACATTTTCAATCTAAGTTAATCTAATATCCCCCAGTCCGACGACGTTCGGCTGCTGCCCGCGATCGAACTTGAGTTCTAAACCCACTCCGTTGCAATCTACGAGCAGCACGTTCGGCATCGCGACGCTCGACGTGAAAACCTTCTAGAGTCCATTGGCGGTTACGGGGACTGCGGTAATGAACTGTATAGCCACGTTGGTATGTGGGACGACCTCGGACTATTTGGACATTCACTTCCCCAGGAAAATCCTGGTTAATTGTTTGTGAATTTAGTTCATTTGCTGCAACAGGCATACTTGATAAAAGCCCTGTACATAGCAGTGAAAGTAAGATTATCCTTGCCATAAAATTTAGTCTTCAATTAAAATTGAGACTTTTCAGGAAATGAGTTTTAGATTTTAGTTACGATCATTCCTCAATCATAATCATAACGGCAAGAATTGATAAAACTCTCTATCTAAAGGTATAAATATTGTCTGAAAAACTGGAGTCGATCATCTATCTATTTGTTGATTTATTTACTATGCAATTTTGATATCATTGTTTTGGGTAAATTACACAAAGTTTTAACATTTCAAAGGTAGTAAAAGATGCTAGATAAACTGATGTACAGCAATTACTTAATCATCCACCGATTGCGATGTAGCAATATGTTGAAGACTATCGACAATGTTGGCTGTCAGAAAATCCAATCCACTCGTAGGGGTAATTTATAAATTACCCCTACGAGTGGATTGGGTGAAGGCAAGATTAGATTTTATTCGATCCTTAAAGGTAAAACATGACACCAAAAATCACAGAAATTTTGAGTTGGTACGGTAGTGACAATCCTGGCACCCTCACCAACCTGGCGCGATTACTGAATCATGGCAAGCTTGCGGGGACTGGTAAGCTGGTGATTCTGCCTGTAGATCAGGGCTTTGAACATGGCCCTGCGCGGAGTTTTGCGGCCAATCCGCCCGCTTATGACCCGCGCTATCATTTTGAACTCGCGATCGAAGCTGGCTGCAATGCCTATGCTGCACCGTTAGGCTTCCTCGAAGCCGGAGCGAGAGAATTTGCAGGGGAAATTCCCTTAATTCTCAAAGTAAATGACCATGATGCGCTACTCGATGAAGCCGATCCCACTCAGGCATTGACTAGTAGCGTTGAGGATGCCCTGCGGTTAGGCTGTGTCGCGATTGGATTCACGATTTATCCTGGTTCTGCCAAACGCTTTGAGATGTACGAGCAAATCCGCGCCTATGCTGCCGAAGCCAAGCGATGCGGGCTTGTGGTGGTAATTTGGTCTTATGCGCGCGGTTCGGGTGTCAGTACAGCAGGGGAAACCTCGATCGATGTCATCACCTATGCCGCTCAAATTGCCGCCCAGTTGGGGGCACATATTATCAAAGTAAAATTGCCAACCGACCATATCGAACAGCAGGCGGCGAAGGAGGTTTACCAAAAAATGCAGATTCCGATCGCAACCCCCACAGAGCGAGTCCGTCATGTCGTTCAATGTGCCTTCAATGGCTGGAGAATTGTGATTTTCTCCGGTGGAGCTACCCATTCAGATGATGCGCTGCTGGGAGAAGTACAGGCTATTCACAGCGGTGGTGGATTCGGTTCGATTATTGGGCGTAATTCCTTCCAGCGCAGTAAACCAGATGCCCTGAAACTGCTCGATTCGGTGATGAAAATTTATCAAGAAGTCTAGTAGATTTCGATCGAGTCTTGCTCGCTCCCCTTGTGGCTACTGTGTATATACAAGTCTGTTGGAGATGATGCGTAGATCTCTACCCCACCCCAGCCCTCCCCTTGGAAAGGGGAGGGAGTAAAGCCCCCCTTTACAAGGGGGGTTTGGGGGGGTAGAGCACCACCGAAAACGAAGTCTAGCCGACTTGTCTATACACAGTAGCTGGGGTGGGGTAAAAGTCTACGTGCATACACAATAGACATTCGAGAGGTCAATCATGCCAACTGCAACAGATTTCAAAGACTACTACGCGACCCTGGGAGTGCCCAAAACGGCAACTCCATGGTGATTTTGATTCGTTCATCAACGATTTGCTCGGTCGTGGACGTAAAACTTCTAATCGAAATCCAGGGGTTGGCTTTGACGATTTTGGTGGTGGATATCGTTCGCAAGCACCCGCACCGGATACAGAAGCCGCGATCGCACTGACATTTTCCGAAGCCTTTCACGGTGTCCAGCAACGGCTCCAACTCGATGATGACACGATTAATGTTCGCATTCCCGCAGGTGCAAAACCAGGTAGTAGAATTCGGCTCAAAGGTAAAGGTCGTCCCAGTCCGTTCTCGCAACAGCGCGGTGACTTGTATCTCACTATTGAAGTATTACCCCATGCCTTCTTTAGATTCGAGGGCGATAACCTGGTTTGTGACGTGCCAATTCGCCCTGATGAGGCAGTGCTGGGGGCAGAAATTAAAGTACCGACTCCCGATGGTAACGTGACGATGAAAGTCCCGAAAGGCGTGAAATCGGGGCAATCGCTCAAACTGCGCGGCAAAGGCTGGACATTGCCCAAAGGGGGACGCGGTGACTTATTCGCCAAACTTCAGATCGTCACACCCCAAGACCTTAATGAGATCGAGCAGGAATGCTACGAGAAAATCCAAGCAAATACCACCTTTAACCCCCGCGCCCAATTAGAGGAGATAAAATTATGACCTTCAACCGATCGACAGCAGTGGTTTCACCAGAAGGAGATCGACTGTATACCTTTGAGTATGCCGCATCGATGACTGAAACTTCGATCGCCGTAGTCCAAGTTTATGTGCAATTAGGCGTAATCGAACCGACAGGCTCGATGTTGCATTCCCGCGAGATTGCCCGCATCGCTCAGATTCAGCGGTTGCGGCAAGATTTGGGGGTGAATTTAGTTGGAGCCGCGATCGTGCTGGATTTGGCTCAGGAGGTCGCTCAATTACGGGCACAGCTTGAGGTATATCGATCTCAGCCACCAAATCCACGATGAAATGTGAGTTTCTCCTTGCGGACAGCGAGATAAGAAGAGCCTAGAGACTAAAGTCTCTGCTCATGATGCGAAGTCCGCCTACGCGGACTAATAGTTCAGTCCGCGTAGGCGGACTTTGTACTACTAGCACCGATTTCAACCCTTGTGCGGTGCCAGAGCGGAGCCAATATCCTTAACCCGAACTCACGCTATGAAACCCCCAAAACAACAGCCAGCATTAGAACGGGAGTGCAGCGAAGTTCTCCAACAGTGGGAAGATTGGTCAGAAACGCCGATGTTGGTGCTAAGTTTTGCTTGGTTAGGATTGTTTATTATCGAGCTAGTTTGGGGACTAACTCCAATCTTAGAAGCGATCGGAACGACCATTTGGATCGCCTTTATCCTCGACTTTAGCATCAAATTCATCCTCGCTCCGCGTAAACTTATCTACATCAAACGCCACTGGCTAATCGCTCTCTCACTGCTGATTCCAGCATTACGAATCTTTAGGATGATGCAAATCATTCAGCCATTGAATTCGATTCATGGAATTCGAGGATTTCAATTATTACGCATCACGATCGGCACCAACCGAGGAATGCGCTTATTCGGTGCCAGCGTTCAGCGGCGCGGCTTTGGTTATGTGGTCGGATTAACTGTAATTGTTACCCTGATTGGATCGGCTGGAATGTATGCATTCGAGCGCGAAGTTCCCAATGGGATGATTACTGACTATGGCATTGCGTTGTGGTGGACGGCAATGGTGATGACGACAATTGGATCTGACTACTTTCCCAAAACAGCAGAAGGGCGGATCCTCTGCTTTTTCTGGCGTTGTATGCGGTGGTGGTATTTGGTTATTTGACGGCAACGTTAGCCACATTTTTTATCGACAGAGATGCCGAAAGCGATGACGCAGAATTAGCGAGTGCAAAATCGATTAAAGCATTGCAAGCAGAAATCACCGGATTGCGAACCGATATTCAAGCATTAGCTAGAAGAGAGAGCGATTCCGGTGACAGGTAAAGAATCACTTGCTGAATGAAGCTATACTAGACACAGAGAAACCTATACACTTGGGAATATCTATGATTCAATCGATGCCAGTCAATTCTGTGCTGATTGACACACTAACTCAAATCATTTTGTCTCTAAACGAACAAGAACGTCAAATTTGACGATCGATCGACCAATCCAGTAAATCAGCAAACTAGAGCACAGATATTTGCTTGCAGATCTGGTGCTATTTTTCGCCATTGTCTGGCAACATTGAACTCCATATTGACGATCGCAACTTCTAATAATGAGTCATCGATCGAGTATGTTTTATCTTCTCTCAGCCAAGTCAGAATCTCTGCCAGATGCCAAATTGAAGGAGTTCCTTCATAAACGGGCGATGGAGATCTCGTGTCACCATTGAAAATTAGATTTCTAATATTTTGGCGAGTACATCCCAGGATTTTGGCAGTATCTGTTAAGCCGACAAAATCTGGTGTTGCTTCAATTAAACTAGCGTCGGGAATCACTTTTTTGACATCAACGATCGCGCTAGAAACAGCATCAAAAGCCGATGATGCAGAACGAATAAAATCTAGTGCAATACATCCTTGCTTACCAATTCCAATTAAGGCATCATCACATCCAGCTTCATATAGTCGATCGATATATCGATCGGGATCGATCCGATCGTCAGGGAAATTAAATTTTAAGGTAAAGCTATATTCTTTCACTATTTATTCCTCTTCTGCGTCAGAATTATCGATACTATTGTGCTGCGTACAGTTATCTACAACGCGACGAATTTGCTTGGCATGATTTCCAGCGTTTTTAGGAGTACTCCAAATGCTAGTTATGCAGAAAATTCCACATCTACATTCTTTATCGTTGTAATGGCAATAAATTTTGCCCCAAGCGTGCGAGCCACCAAGTTCGACACGCCAGCCATTTTGTTCGGCATATGCTAGTGCTGCTTCAATTTCTGGCTTTGGATGAGATCGTCTGGACATCACAACCTCATATCTATGGGAGGGAGGCTTTAAAATGCAGTTGTCGAGTGACAATCGATTCTTCCAGGATATCCGCGAGGTTAATAGTTGTCAAGTGACAATCTAGAGAGGTTCTGGCAAAGGTAGATTGGATCGAGAAGTAATTGCTATTAATCGAGCGAGTATAAATTCTTCAGGTAGTCAGATATAATCAACAGTAAGTATTCTTGTACTTGTGTAATTAGAATGGAGATACCTCTTTAAATGCCCCTTCTCGATGAATCAAACACTCGACGACTCGCTTTAATCCGTTACATGTACAACCTTGCAGTATTACAGTCGGTACAGCCGGAGCCTCTATCCTGTATTTCTGTACTTATATTTCATGTATTCATTGATATTTAGACTTCAGTTCAAGTGCAGCACAAAAGCTGTTGAGGCTACTTAATAAAGCATTGTAGTAAGAATAAGCATCATCTCGATCGATCTGAAGATGAGTATACAAAGCTAGTTCTGGCTCTGACGATAGAGACACCTGCGGAATATCCAAACCCGCTTCAGTTAGACGAATAGATGCGATCGAAATTAATAACGACCCGATCGTATTATTTCTGCCCTGGTAAAGATCTTCCAGCCCAGGTAAGATTAATTCCGATCCTGGCAATTCATTTAGTTCCATTATTTATCCCTCTCTGATGTACTTTCACAACGATCGATAAATTGTTCGATCTTATTTCTTAGGAGAGCGGGATCGAGCGAAGGAAATCGAATCAATTCAGATTCGATCTCATTAAAACAATCACGCAGTTTTTCTAGCGTAAATAATTTCTGCTCATACATCGCTCGAACATCATCAATGTCGCGGTTATATCCTCTAGATAGTTTGGAAAGAGCTTGGGCTGTGAAATCATAATGATAAAACGAGATTTCACCTTGCCGTCCAATGAAGACGCTTCTGTCACGCCATCCAGGAAGCTGAGGTAAGAAGTCTTGCGGGGAAGCCAGTTCGATATTGATGTCCAATTCTTGTTTGAGCTTGGCGATAGCTTGAAAAATACCTGGAGGTTCGGGATCTAGACGAATATCGATATCCACAGTAGAACTACGCCACCCAATGAGCAAAGCACTAGCACCACCTGTAAAGTAGATACAGCCAGAACCACGAGCTTCTCTACCCAATGCTTTCATGAGTTGTTCAATCTTCTGAGGATCGACATTTGAGCGCATAATTTTACAATCGAGCCGTACTTCTCTAACAAATTCAAAGGTAACGGTACCTCAGCCCAAATCTATCTTACCGTCAATCGATTCTTCAATCTAAAATGGCGACAAATCCTCACGCCTAACTTCGATCCCGAACAACTGGACAAAGCTCGATCTCAAGTCACTCATTAGTAGCCATCAATAGTTCCTGCAAATTATCTGGAAAATCGCCATTCCCAACCATCTTGGTAAACACCTCATAACAATCTCGCTTATCCCCAGCCTTGCGCGGATAACCCAACCACAACACAATCAGAACTTGCCGATCCTCACTGCTAAAAGCCCTAAAAAACAATCGATACCGATTCGGTAGCCCCATCCCCTTCATCCGTCCATATCGCCGCAACGAGCCAGTCAAAGCAAACTGAGTAGCCAGCGGATCTATGGCGATTTTCTCCTTAATCCCCACCATTACAGCGGCTAAAAGCTTCACATCAGGATGTCCGAGGTAATCTGCTTCCGGTAACTCAGCCTTCAATTGCTTTACCCGTTCCCGCAGTTGTCGCCGTTGTTCGCCAAATAACTGTCGGTGAAAGTAAATTTCCCAACCATTGCGGATGAGTACGCCCATTAATCGAGTACCACTCCAGCTAAGAGTTCATCATCTTCATCCGCCATTTCCTCGGTATAGGCTTCCAGATGTTCGGGATTAGTCAGCGCGTCTTTAGTAACTAAGTCTAGAAATAGACTCAGCATCAAATCGTCAGAATCTGAATCTGGTTCCACTGGCTGTGGTTCCAATCTGACTAACAGAGTGTTATCGTTCAATACCTCTACCCACCCCGTCGCATTTACAAACTGAGGACGATCGCGGTAAAAACTAGCAGGTAGACGGAAACCAGACGCATTACCGATTTTAGCAGGTGCTAGTGGATAGGTTGGATTAGTCATAGTCAAAGATGTTATTACCGATAGTAATAACTATATCTTACCAAAATCTTTTGAACATTTTCCGTTCTGCTGGATCTACTCACATCTTGCACCAGTTTAAAAATACTATTACTTAGCGTAGATCCAGGGTACCCATTAAGCGGCGTTTTTACTAGTCTTTGTGTATTGGTACAAGATGTGAGTAAGTGCATCTGTCAATAGGAAGAGATTGCACTTGGAAAACGCTCGATAAAAATCTACCTGTTGGATGATTTATTTACTAGGTAGTTTCAATTATAACTAGAGGGTGCAAACCATGATGAAATTTGACAATAAAATCAAAGATTTTTGAGATCTAAAATTCGATACATATTCTCTTCCCGCCAGAAGATTAAGGAGATAATTGATGAGTACTAAAGTAGGACTGTGGATTGACCATCGGAAGGCTATTGTGGTAGCTATTACCGATCGAGAAGAAAAGATTGAGGAGATAGTATCGGGAGTAGAAAAACAGCTTCAGCGGGCTGGAGATCGACCACTGGAGGGCGATTATGAAGTCGTTCAGGTACCTGCTGACGATCGCCGTCAACGAGATTTTACCAAACATCTAAATATTTACTATGCTGCGGTGATTACAGCTATTCGGGATGCAGAATCAATTCTAATTTTCGGGCCAGGTGAAGCAAAGGGCGAACTAAAAGAACGGCTCGAAAAAAACAACCTCGGCGGACATATTGTCGATATTGAAACAGTTGACAAAATGACGAATCCGCAGATTGCTGCAAAGGTTCGACAGTATTTTGCTAAGGAACATTCGCCAACAAATTAGAGGATTATTGTGGTTCCTTCAGTAGATCTCCATCCGGTGGCTGGCTTATCTGAGCAAGACGCAATCGCCAATCTCAAACGCGACGGTTATAATGAGTTGCCATCAAGTCGATCGCGTGGTCTTTTATCATTAGTTTGGGACAGTTTCCAAGATCCGATCTTTCTGCTGCTCGTCGGTGGTGGTATTATTTATTGGATTTTAGGCGACCTTCAGGAAGCCTTAATTTTGCTGGGTTTCGTCGTCTTCCTAACGGCAATTAGCCTCTACCAAGAAGGTAAAACCGAACACGCTCTAGAAGCCTT